>NZ_JBBMEK010000302.1:0-3714 GCF_040096555.1 Coprococcus intestinihominis
TCTGTTTCAGATTCAGGATCATCGGCTGATTATTGACAAGCGCCAACATGATCACACCATACGTATCCTGCAGCTGGGTATGTTTATACAGCTGGTTCAGTACAACATTCGGATTAGCATCCTTTTTCAGTTCAATCACGACACGAAGGCCTTCACGGCTGGATTCATCTCGAAGATCAGAAATCCCTTCAATCCGTTTATCTTTTACCAGCTCGGCAATTTTTTCAATGAGTTTTGCCTTGTTGACCATATAAGGCAGCTCTGTGGCTACAATACGATGACGGCCATTCGGCATTGTCTCGATATCCGTCACTGCTCTTACTTTTAATTTGCCGCGGCCGGTACGGTAGGCCTGATTGATACCGTTTTTGCCAAGGATCATGGCACCTGTCGGGAAGTCCGGTCCCTTGATTATCTCCATCAGTTCTTCGATGGTTGTCTCACGATTTTCTTCCACACGATTATCAATGATCTTGATAACACCGTCAATGGTTTCACGCAAATTGTGCGGCGGAATATTTGTCGCCATACCAACAGCGATACCTGTTGTACCATTCACCAGCAGATTTGGATATCTGGA
This sequence comes from Coprococcus intestinihominis, assembly GCF_040096555.1. Classification (NCBI taxonomy): domain Bacteria; kingdom Bacillati; phylum Bacillota; class Clostridia; order Lachnospirales; family Lachnospiraceae; genus Coprococcus; species Coprococcus intestinihominis. The sequence continues at coordinate 581 of NZ_JBBMEK010000302.1, forward strand.
CGGCAGTACAACCGGCTCTTTCTCTGTCTCATCAAAGTTCGGCTGAAAATCAACAGTGTCCTTGTTGATATCTGCCATCATTTCCATGGAAATTCTGCTGAGACGTGCCTCAGTGTATCGCATGGCTGCGGCGCCGTCGCCATCCATGGAGCCAAAGTTGCCGTGGCCATCTACCAGCGGATATCTTGTTGACCAGTCCTGAGCCATATTGACCAGTGCACCGTAGATGGATGAATCACCATGCGGATGATATTTACCCATTGCATCACCGACAATACGCGCACATTTACGATGCGGCTTGTCAGGACCATTATTCAGCTCTATCATTGCGTAAAGTATTCGTCTCTGTACCGGTTTCAAACCGTCTCGGACATCCGGCAGAGCACGGGATGCAATAACGCTCATGGCATAGTCGATATAGAAGGTTTCCATTCTTTCCTTCAGATCGACCTCATGGATCTTATCGAAAATCTTATCGTCCATTCTCTTCCTCCATAATTCTTAACGCAGAACCTTTACTATATATCCAGATTTCTGACATATTTTGCATTCTTCTCTATAAATTCACGTCTCGGCTCAACTTTGTCACCCATCAGGACGCTGAACGTCTCATCGATGCTGACTTTTTCAGCATCATCCATGGAAACACGCATCAGAATACGTCTTTCAGGGTCCATGGTTGTCTCCCAAAGCTGTTCCGCATCCATCTCACCCAAACCTTTGTAACGCTGGATCTTGTTATTCTGATCACGACCGATCTCTGTCAGGATCGCGTTCAATTCATCATCACTGTAAGCATACCATTCCTTTTTGTTTCGCTCAATCTTATAAAGCGGCGGCTTTGCAAGATAAACATAACCTTCACGGATCAGATCCGGCATAAAACGATAAAGGAATGTCAGAAGCAGTGTACTGATATGGGCACCATCCACATCGGCATCCGTCATGATAATAATCTTATGATAACGCAGCTTGGTGATATCAAAATCTTCATGGATACCTGTACCAAAAGCCGTGATCATGGCTTTAATCTCATTATTGACAAGAATCTTATCCAGACGTGCTTTTTCGACATTCAAAATCTTACCTCTCAGAGGCAGGATGGCCTGTGTAGCTCTTGAACGTGCTGTCTTTGCAGAACCGCCGGCGGAATCACCCTCGACAATGTAAATCTCACATTTCGCCGGATCTTTATCTGAACAGTCTGCCAGTTTGCCCGGAAGACTCATACTGTCTAATGCACCTTTTCTTCTTGTCAAATCTCTGGCTTTTCTTGCTGCATCTCTGGCTCTCTGTGCCATGACAGATTTCTCCACAATCAGCTTGCCGATGGCCGGATTCTGCTCAAGAAATACACTAAGCTTGTCGCTGACAATACTCTCAACGGCTCCCCTTGCTTCGGAGTTGCCCAGTTTCTGCTTTGTCTGACCTTCAAACTGAGGCTCCCCGATCTTGATGCTGACAATGGCCGTCAGGCCTTCACGGATATCTTCACCTGTCAGACTCTGTTCGTTGTCTTTCAGAAGCTTATTCTTTCTGGCATAATCATTAAATGTCTTGGTCAGTGCACTTCGCATACCCACCAGATGGGTACCGCCTTCAGGCGTCGTAATATTATTGACGAAACTGTAAACATTTTCATTGTAGCCGTCATTATGCTGAAGTGCAACTTCCACAAGTACGCCGTCTTTTTCACCTTCACAGTAAATAATCTCATCATACAGCGGTGTATTGGCCTTATTCAGATAAGCCACATACTCGCGGATACCGCCTTCATAGTGGAAAGAGGACAAAATTGGCTCTTCCTCACGGACATCTGTCAGAGAGATACGAAGTCCCTTTGTCAGAAAAGCAATTTCTCTCAGCCGCTGTTTCAGTACTTTATAATCAAAAACTGTTTCTTCAAATATTTCTTTATCCGGCAGGAAATGGACCGTTGTTCCTCTCTTCACTGTCGGACCGATCTTCTGCAGTTCACACATGACTTTACCGCGTTCATAACGCTGATAATATTCATAACCATCTACATAAACATTGACTTCAAGCCATTCGGACAGGGCATTAACAACCGATGCACCGACACCATGAAGTCCGCCGGATACCTTATATCCGCCGCCGCCGAATTTACCGCCGGCATGAAGAATGGTAAATACAACTTCTACCGCCGGTTTATGGGCTTTTGCTTGTATACCGACCGGTATACCACGTCCGTTGTCGACAACTGTAATTGAATTGTCTTTATTAATGGTCACCTCAATATGATCACAGTAACCGGCAAGGGCCTCATCGACGGAATTGTCAACAATCTCATATACCAGATGATGAAGTCCCTTCGCTGAGGTACTGCCAATATACATACCCGGTCTCTTTCTAACTGCTTCAAGCCCTTCCAATATCTGAATCTGACTTGCGCCGTATCCTTCACTCATATCTCAAACCTCCTGCTTTATCCTACTACCTCATTGACAAAATCAACTGTTCCATCCGTCACTTTAAAAATGCGGTCTATGTTAAATCTGTGATTGACAAATTCGTCCAAACCCGTACACGTGATCACGGTCTGAATATCTTTAATGCAGTCCAGAAGATAATTCTGTCTGGAACTATCAAGTTCCGACAAAACATCATCCAGCAATAATACCGGCTCGTCCCCGATACTCTGACGCACAAGTTCAATCTCAGCCAGCTTCAAGGACAATGCTGCTGTCCTCTGCTGCCCCTGTGAACCAAATTTGCGAATATCCACTTCTCCGACCATAAACAGAAAATCATCTCTGTGCGGTCCTGTTCCTGACATTTTCATCCGGATATCCTGATCTCTTTTTGATAACAGTACACGCTCGAAATCCTCCGGCTCCGTACTCGGCTGATAAACAAGCCGAAGCTTTTCTCTGTTGCCGGTGAGCCTTCCGTGAATCTGCTCCAGCCATTCATTCAACTGAGCAATAAACATTCTTCTTGTCTCAATGACTTTTCTGCCATAATTCACCATCTGCATATCCCATATATCAAGTGTATCCTTTAATGCAGAATCAAAACCTATCTGCTTGAGAAGATTATTTCTCTGGTTCACAATTTTGTTGTAATTGGAAATATTATGTAGATAAACTTTATCCAGCTGACATAATTCGAGA
>NZ_JBBMEK010000303.1:0-3697 GCF_040096555.1 Coprococcus intestinihominis
TGCTGAATCAGTTCTTCCAGACTCCATTCAAGCATATCTGCCCCTCGCTGGATAACTTCTTTGGGAAATTCTATTCCTTCCATAATTTATTCTTGTAAACATAAAAAGCACGTGAGATTCTTACCTCACGTGCTTATCTTATATGTGTACAAATGCCATTTTCACAAAAAGCAACTGTATTATACTATTTTTCTAACAAAGGCCTTAGAACTTGCCAGCTCTTGCAGCTTCCTCAACACTAACTGCAACAGCAACTGTAGCGCCGACCATTGGGTTATTGCCCATACTTCATATACATTATTATATGAGTCATAATATGATGTGTAATCATCACGAAACACTTGATTTTACTGCATTTTCAGACATTTTAAAAATTTATTGTAACTCATTAAAATTTATCGTTTTCACAGTAATCCGCTACAAGTGTGTACAAAACGTGCACATCCGTGATTGAAATTAGATAATGTACACAAAAAAATCCTCCATACTTTCAGTTGGCCTAACTTAATAATAACATATGCTATAAATGTGGGCAAACGTTATTTTTTTACTTTCTTAGCTCTTTCCCGGCATTCCGGTCCAAACCAACCATCTACCCTCAACCTTTCTGCTTTCTGGTACGCTCTTACCGCAGCCTCTGTCTTTGCTCCAAAGTCCTTATCAATTTTCGAATCGTAGACGCCATACCACTGCAAAAACAGCTGCAGCCACTTTACAGCTTCACCGGTATCTCCACGCTTCAGATAGCCCTTGCTTGGCAGTGTTGGGAAAGTTCCTGTATAGAGTGCTGCACCATTCTTCTTGCGGATGATCCAGATAACATTGGTATCATAGCGCAGTTTTTCCGGATCGAAGTAGCCGGTGTTGTTTCTGGCACCGCTGTCTCTCATGTACAGTTTACCATTCTTCAGATCAGTTGCTGACAAGTAATGGCCGCCACTGGTCCAGAAATTGTCTTTGGCACCATTGGATTTTCCAACCGTGAGAAAGAGGGCCCACCAGTCACCAGAAAGACTCTGCATCTTTGTCATGGCCTGCTTCCAAGCTGTACCGCCCTGATGTTCCGGCTTGTAGTAACCAAGCACTTCCATACCATGTTTTTGCAGTACATCAGTAATGCCGGCGCGGGTCGTGCCAGATGAATAGAAATGACCATGATCATACAGCCAATTGGCTACCTTGACCGGGTTAATGCTGCCATCAAGATTACACAACACAGAAGCTGAAGCACACGGACCACAGCCTGACAGCTTCATTGAAATCCCGTGAACTGGATTATAATTTCCCTGTTTAAATGTCTTACTCATATATTTGCTCCTTTCAAAAAAGACGCCCGTAGACGCCATTATTTCTGTTCAATCTGGTTTTGTTCTTCTGTCTCTTCTGGAAGCTCTGTGGTCATGTCTTTCAGGAATTCTTCCAGCCAATCTCTCATTTTTGCTGATACTGGAAGGCCACAAAGAACCATGTTCTTTAATATCGATACACATTCATAAAGAATAAACAACAGGCTGAATAATTCGCACAAACCAACCTTCGTGAGCCCGATTACTTGAAGATATTCATTCGGAATCATAAAAGCTACATTAGCATGTACTAGCAAATCCGCTGCCATTAAAGCCACCGCACTGACCAACATGGCCACCTTTCGAATAGCTCCATCAATACCTGCAGAACTGTTGAATTTACGATATTTAATCGCCCTGAGGACACCAAGAAGGGTATCCAGAACTACAACCAGCATCAAAAACTTAAATACCACGCTGGATGTCATTGCATTTGCAAAAGTGTATAAAAATTCAATCTTCATCTCTTTTCCTCACTTTCTGAATTTTTTACATTTTCTTGTCACATTTTCCCGATTAAAACGGTATAAATAGTGTACAAAAACATTATTGTACCTTTCTCCCCAAGCAGGGCTCCCCGCATAATAGCGGGGAGTTTCTCATTAAATTACAAAGTTGTTATGGCCGTCCTTTACAGATTGTGCATTGGCCGTAATGTATTCCATAGTCGTTCCAAGATTCTTGTGTCCAAGCAAACGGCTTACATCCACGATACTCATGCCGCGATCCAGCGCAATAGTTGCAGTTGTATGTCTAAACACATGCGGAGTTACATGTGTTCCGACGCCGGTTGTCCTGGCCATGATCATTCTAATAACTCTCTCAATCCCAGACTTCTTCATTCGAATATTAGGCTTTGTGTCATGTACGATAAGTGCCGGACTCTCATCTGATCGCGACTCAAGATATTCCTTCAGAGCGACCTCTGCCCTGGCGTTGATATAGCTTGTCCGGTGCTTGCTGCCTTTCCCAAACAGGGCAACTTCTTTTGTCTCGAAGTTTACATCTGTAATATTCAGATTGCAAAGTTCCGAAACACGGCAGCCGGTACTGTACAGCAATTCAACAATCGCCTTTTCTCTCTTTGTTTTGCAAGCCATACGGACTTTTTCAAGGTCCATCTGTGTCATAGATTTCTTGTGTTTCCTCTCATACTTAATCGGAGTGATATGTATCGCAGGATTTTTGCTGATATATTCTTCTGCAGCCATCCAATTGAAAAATGAGCACAGGACCGTGCGTCGTGTATCTAGTGTTCTGTTTGATATACCGCGTTCCTTCTGGTACTGATATAAATAAATCCGGATGTCATTGGCCGAAACCTTTTCCGGAGGCTTGGCTACGAACCTGAAGAAATCTTTCAATACGATCAAATACAAATACAGTGACTTTTCAGACAGGCCTTCAATCTTTTTTGAAGCGATATATATCTCTACTGCTTTTGGGATCTCCTGTCCATACGGGACAATCTGCGTCTCTTTCTTAACAACATCAAAGTTTTTCGCTGCCAGATCCAGGCATTCAGAAATCTTTCTCAGCTGATCAACATCGAAGTCTTTTGAAAGTTCAGCCATAATCAGATGCTTAAACTGCTCATACATATTGATGCTCCTTTCCTTGCACAAGGATACAGCACATGATATAATCAGTTCATACCCTTGCGGTTGTGGAGTCAGGTGATGCTTTGGTCGGTGGAGCCTGGCTCCGTTTTTTTGTTTCTGATCACATCATAGCATTTTCACGCATGAGACAATTTTTGCGAAAATCAATTGTGTATAACTTATTACACATTTTGCCGTAACCCCGGCCAGGGAGATATGTGGATCACCTCCTTACAAAGCTCATCCAACGGTTTCTGAAAGATTCAGGGATATACTTCGACCAATCAAGATAGTGTTTTCCAGGTGTCACTGTCTCTGCTTCGGTTTCAGCTGCAGTCTCAGTTTCTGCCTCGGTCTCTGTCTCAGATTCAGCCGGCGCAAGGTCGATCGGATGCTCTTCGAGCCACTTTTTAGCAGCAGCGTCGCAGGCTTTGTCGACATCTTCAGATGGTGTGTATTCGATTTCATCTGGCGGCGTCAAATCGCCCCAAATGTTACCAACGTTCAGCGGCGGTGTGCAGGCCCATGCCCGCAGGGATACTGCAGCCGTGATTACGGCTACAAGGATTAATGTAGTTACTTTCTTTCTCATTTTTATCGCTTTCTTTCTTGAAAAATGGTATAAAAATAAGACCTTTGCAGGTCTTGTGGGCATAGGAAAGGCCATAGGATACCCCATGGCCTATTGAATATTAGAATTATTTCACTAGCTCAAATGTTTTTTCCATAATCGTTTGAATTTTAACTGCT
>NZ_JBBMEK010000304.1:0-3694 GCF_040096555.1 Coprococcus intestinihominis
TAATCCTGAGAAGATTGATGGTATTGCGGCCTTTGATCTGAAGATTATCGAAAGAGTTCCAATCCAGATGGAATTAGGCAAAAATGATGCTTTCTACCTTTTAACAAAGAAAGAAAAGATGGGCCATCTTCTGACATATCCGGTGACACTGGAAGAGGAAGAGAATGCCAAAAAGGACAACAAAGACAACAAATAAATTAATTAATTATTTATACATGAAAGGAAGTATAGAAATGAACGTATTAGAAGGAAAATTAGTAGCAGAAGGAATGAAGATTGGTATTGTGTGTGCACGTTTTAATGAATTTATCACATCCAAACTTCTCGGCGGTGCCATGGATGCACTTGTAAGACATGGCGTTGCAGACAGCGATGTTGATGTTGCATGGGTACCGGGAGCATTTGAAATTCCTCTGGCTGCTCAGAAAATGGCTGCAACAGGCAAGTACGATGCAATCCTCTGCCTGGGTGCTGTTATCAAAGGTTCTACATCTCATTATGATTATGTTTGTGCAGAAGTATCTAAAGGTATTGCAACTGTTTCATTATCATCCGGTCTGCCGGTTCTCTTCGGTGTTCTGACAACAGATAATATTGAACAGGCAATCGAAAGAGCCGGTACAAAAGCAGGCAATAAGGGATATGATGTGGCTGTCAGCGCAATTGAAATGGTCAATCTGTTCAAAAATCTGTAAAAATTCGGTTAATTGTACAGCGTAATGCTATATTGACTAAAAATACCCGTCAAATCAATTTGACGGGTATTTTTTGCATTCAATCTGCCTATGAAAAAAAGAAAAATGATCAAAATTGTTGTTCAATCTGCAAAGAAAAGCTGAAAAAAAGAAAAGTCAACAAAGTTCCCGGAGTTTCTTTGGCCAAAGCATCCATGGCCGTTTTAAGAAAAATGTTGTAGTATAGTAACAGTTACTATATTATTGAAGCGGCTGAATGCTGATAACGAGGAGGAACTTATGGCAAGTTTATCATTAAGAAATATTTATAAAGTTTATCCAAATGGTTTTAATGCGGTAAAGGATTTTAATCTCGAAATAGAAGATAAAGAGTTTATTATTTTTGTTGGTCCTTCCGGCTGCGGTAAATCAACAACACTTCGTATGATCGCAGGCCTTGAGGAGATATCCAAAGGTGAACTCTACATTGATGACAAACTAGTCAATGATGTTGAACCGAAAGACAGAGATATCGCAATGGTGTTCCAGAGTTATGCTCTTTATCCGCATATGTCTATTTATGATAATATGGCATTTGGCCTGAAGTTGCGCAAGATGCCGAAAGATGAGATTGACAGAAGAGTCAGAGAAGCTGCAAGAATTCTTGATATTGAACATCTTCTCGACAGAAAACCGAAGCTTCTGTCCGGTGGTCAGAGACAGCGTGTGGCTATGGGGCGTGCGATTGTTCGTGAACCGAAAGTATTCCTGATGGATGAACCGCTTTCTAATCTGGATGCGAAACTGCGTGTGCAGATGAGAATTGAGATTTCCAAACTGCATCAGAGACTGCAGTCTACGATTATTTATGTTACCCATGACCAGACAGAGGCTATGACATTGGGCACAAGAATTGTTGTTATGAAGGATGGCGTGATTCAGCAGGTGGATTCACCGCAGAATCTTTATGACCGACCAGACAATCTTTTTGTAGCCGGTTTTATCGGTTCTCCGCAGATGAACTTTATTGATGCAACAGTTGTTAAAGAGGGCGGTGAGCTGTTCCTTGAATATGGTGAGCACCACAGAGTGATTCTGCCACCTGAGAAAGCAGCGAAGCTGACAGATTATATCGGCAAAGAGGTCACATTCGGTATTCGCCCTGAGGATGTTTTTGCAGCGGACAAATACGAAGCTGCCCATGAACATAATACAGTGGAAGCAAGTGTGCGTGTATTTGAGATGCTGGGTGCAGAAGTATTCCTGTATCTGACGGTTGATGGATTTGATGTCACATGCTGTGAACATCCGAGTACAAAGGCAAAGCCGGGAGATATTATGAACATTTCCTTTGATGTGAACAAGATTCATGTCTTTGACAAAGAAACACAGATGACAATTACGAATTAAATTCAACAGATGGATGGATATTTGAACAATTTTAGAGGGGATACAGGTTGTATTCCCTCTTTTTATGGTTTATGATTATAGCAGTTTAAATCGAGAACATAAAAGGAGGAATTGCGGATGGCATATAATCAGATGCTGCAAAGTACGATTGAAGGAGTTAAGTCCATTGCAAGGACGGATCTGTGCCTGATGGATACGGAGGGCAATGTGATTGCAGCAACGAATGAGGAGGCACAGCAGTATAAGGAATCTGTATTGACATTTGTTGATTCACCGGCGGAGATACAGGTTGTTCAGGGCTATCAGTATTTTAAGATCCTGGACGGTACAACGGTTGAATATGTGATGCTGATTCGTGGTGACAGTGATGATATTTATACAATCGGCAAACTGGTTGCATTTCAGATACAGAACTTATTGTCCGCTTATAAAGAGAAGTATGACAAAGAGAACTTTATCAAGAATGTACTTCTGGATAATATGCTCTTGGTGGATATTTATAATAAGGCCAAGAAACTCCACATTGATGCTGAGGAAAGACGGCTTGTATTTGTGATTGAGACTAACAGACAGCGGGATAATCATGCCATGGAAGTGGTGAAGAGCCTTTTTACCGGCAGACATGGGGATTATATTACAGCGGTGGATGAAGAGAATATTATCCTTGTGAAGGGACTGGATCCGAAGGAGACATATGATGAAATGCAGACCCTTGCCAAAACCATTGTTGATCTATTGAATACTGAGGCAATGATCAATGCAAGAATAGCGTATGGTACCATCGTACATAATATCAAGGATATTTCCAGGTCCTATAATGAGGCGAAGATGGCACTGGATGTAGGTAAGATTTTTTATGATGAGAAGTCTGTCATTGCATATAACAAGCTTGGTATCGGACGTCTGATTTATCAACTGCCGATTCCGTTGTGCAAGATGTTTATTGATGAGATTTTTCCTGGAACGACACCGGATGAATTTGATGAGGAGACATTGCTGACAATCCGCAAATTTTTCGACAATAGCCTGAATGTATCAGAGACGGCAAGGCAATTATATATCCATAGAAATACCCTGGTTTATCGTCTTGACAAGGTTAATAAAGCAACAGGATTGGATCTGAGAGTTTTCGAAGATGCCATTACTTTTGAGATTGCATTGATGGTTGTGCGCTATATGCACTACATGGAGAATAAGATATACTGATTTTGTATATGAAAAAAAGTGATTTAATGATGAAACTTTGCATTTTTACTTAAAATTTGTAAAGCATGCTTGAAATTGTCGGGCTGACATAGTAAAATGTGTATAGTATACACAAGGTTAGTATACTATGCATTTTACGTGTTAAAAATGTAACAATGAGGTGCGTATTTTGAACAGCAAATGGATAAAAAAACTTGGCGTATTACTGTTGCTGCTATTGCTTGTATTTCAGACGGCGGCCTGTCAGAAGAAGGCGGGACAAGGCGATACTGAAGAGGATGGGACGGCTTCTTCCTATATATTCACCATGGGAACCGTTTTTGATATCCGGGTATTTGCCGAAGATGCTTCTGAGATCATGCAGGAAGCGGAACAGGCACTTTATGGCTGTGACAGTCTTCTTT
>NZ_JBBMEK010000305.1:0-3651 GCF_040096555.1 Coprococcus intestinihominis
CTGCGTATTTATTTACCTCAGGTATGGACATACTATAAACACTGTTGAATGTTGAAATAATAACAGGACGATAACAGTAATTGCATATTGTTTCGCCAGTTGAAACGGGAGCCCCACAGCCAGGGCATCTCATATCTATTGCTTGGTGAGCCATTATGTTTTCTCCTTATGATATGTTTTTTTATTTATAGACAGTCCTAACGGAGATTGGACTGCTAAAGGTTACTATTTTGTTGTCAATTGCCGAATCGTTTGTATAAAATCCGGGATTTGATCCAACATTACAGATGTGGCTTCATTCATATCCAAAACAGCTATTAGCGCCATAAACATTGTCCATGACATTTTTTTCGTTCTTGTCTCTATAGCGCTATAAGTTTGTCTTGATACCCCTATGGCAGAAGCCATCACTTCCTGAGACATTCCCAATCGTGCTCTCATCACTGGAAGTTCTGCTGTAAGAGTCATGATTAACTCATCTCTAATTTTTGCTTTATCATCATACATGCTATTTTTCACTCCAGTTTCGTAGAGTACATTACTCCACGCAAAAACACCGCCGAAAGCTGGATTTACAGCATTTCATGGCGGTGTTGACGATTTATTTGACGGATAATAGCTCGGAAAGACGTTGCATATTTTCTTTTTTTAATTCCATTGACGGATGAACATAACGGTTCATGGTGATATTAACACTGGCATGGCCTAATATTTCGCTTAAGCTTTTGACATCAAACCCCAGTTCAATGCAGCGTGTAGCAAAAGTGTGACGCAAGGAATGATAATTCGCTGGATCAATCGAACTCTTATGCAATGCTTTCTTAAAATGATTTTGCATGGTTCTTGGTTCTAAAAGCTCTTGGTCACTATTGGTTAAAATATAACCAGTAGAAGAAGTTTTGTATGCTGCAAGAAGGGCAATCAAGTCATCCGGCACCGGGATAGTGCGAATGGAACAGGCGCTCTTTGGAGTGGTAACGACAATTCTTGTCTTGTGTTCACTATTGGTTCTATCTTGGATTCTTTGTAGTGTTTGATGCACATGGATTGTGTGATCTGAGAATGAAATATCTTCCCATCGCAAGGCACATATTTCTCCTACCCTGAGTCCAGTGAATAAACATACCAATATGCCGATGTTGCAAGCATCAAGTTCAGAGTACAAATATCGACACAATTTCTCCTGTTCAGCACGGCTCAAAACTCTCATTTCTTTTGTTTGACGCTTTACCTGTATGGATCGTGCGTCACAAGAAATGATTTTTCCTTTTCTGGTAGCAAACTGTAAGATATTTCGGATTAAAGATAGTATATCCGAAACAGTTTTACAGGAAAGGCCTTTTCCCTTTAAACCGCCAGTTGTAAGCAAGAGATTACACTGCGTTTCTAGGAATTCATGTGTTATGTCACACAACGGTTTACTTCCGAATGAAGGAAGTATATACGAGTTTAGAAGATTCCAATATTTATTGCTTGTAGATTCCTTTACTTGAGGGCTTATCGCATTAAACCATTCTATAGCAACATATTCAAATAAATCTGAACTTACTTCTGGACTAGCAGTGGCAGAACTGATTTGGACAGAACCTTTGTCATTAAGTTTTGCTTTGACTTCTCGATACGTTTTTGCATAAACATAACCATAATTTGCTTTACCAGCAGGAGTTCGAGATTTAATATATCGTCCTTCCCACCTGCCGTCTTTCCTTTTGTAAATGTTTTCACCTTTTCTTGGCATAAGGTACACCTCCTTCCTTATGACTATAATTCTGACGGCAAATTGTGAATGTGGATCGCCTTTTGGAGCCTTTTTTCTACAAATATTTTGCTTTCCACCCACTTTACACATTGACAAATAGTGCGACAACCTGTAAAATAAGGATACAAGCTTCAAAAACAGAGAAAAATGTAGTTCGTGGAGTAATGTACTCTACGAATTTTTTTATATATAAGACCCGAAAATAGGTTCTATTGCCTTATTTTCGGGTCTTTCTTTTTTCTATCATTTAATGCAAATTGCCCATAAAATTATAACATATTGCATTTATGAATGCAATCTGCATTTGGGGTTGGTTGTTGCAAAATTGGGCATAATCTATAATGAAAATGTAATAAAAATGCATGGGGGTGATTGAAATGCAACCGGAAATTGACTACGTTAAAATTGGTCGGCGTATCAAGACCGCACGTCTTGAAAAAGGTTATAGTCAAGCTGAACTGGGCGCACGGGTTGGTTGCTCAAACAATCATATGAGCCATGTTGAGGTTGGACAGACTAAGGTTTCACTTCAAATGCTTTTGAAACTGGCATTTGTTTTGGAAAAAAGTTTTGATTATTTCTTATTAGATACACCGTATGCGAAATGCGAGAGCATAATTGATTCTGAGATTGCTGGCAAACTTAAACAGTGCAACGCAACGACATTAGTAACAATCAGCAAAATACTTGATGCACTGATAGAACAGCAGAAAATGGTGTGTACAGATCAGCAAGAGTATTAATTCCATGAAAAATGTGGCTTCCATTCACAGGGTAGCCTTAATAAAGATTACGGCATAAGGCTACCCGATATTCACTGAAAGGGCCTTGTGCCGTTTTTGATTATTATAGGAAGGAGGAGCTCATATGTTAAGTACAATTCAAAAGTTGTTCGGTGGCGGTAAGCAAGTAACATCGGAAAAAGCTGAGCAAGTTGAGCAGCAACAATATATTCAGTATGCACAGGAAGTAGAGTGTACGTTGCGCCTGCTGGAAGAACACCTTCACGAAAGTGATAATTCAGCAGAGATCATCCAAAATGTAATGAAAACTGCCTGTGAGTTCTATCAGGGAGATTGGGTCGGCTTTCTGCAGGTAGACTTGGAACTGGGATTGTGGACACCGTATGTTTGGCATAATCCGCATGAAAATGATCAGACTGCGATTTTGCTACGAGAATTTGAATCTGCTGAATTTTTCAGCAGATGGATTGATGCGATGCATAATAATAGAGCTTTGTTTTTCCTTTCATTGGACGAACTCAGCGATGCCCCTCCAGAGGAACTAAAACTGTATCATCATCTGAATATTAAACAGCTTTTGGCCGTACCGATCAAGCCACGTCCTACTGGATTTTTGGTAGTTCGTAATCCGCAGCGGCATATTACCCGAAGCAGTATGCTGCAGATGCTGGCATTCGTTTTACTTTCCTCCATCAATGAGCAAAAGCTGATGCAGAGCATGAAAATGTCTTTGTCACCAGAGAATATCAAAAGTGACACAGACGTAATAATAAATCTTTTTGGAAACCTAGAGATATACACTTTAAATGGCGTTTTACGTGAAGCAGATTTAAAATCACCTAAGATTTGCCGTCTGCTAGCATATATGTTATTGAACAGGAAAGTCACAGTGCCAGCAAGGGAAATTGTAGAAGCAATCTGGCCGGAGGAAGTTCTTGAAACAGACAATCCGGGAAAGAATCTACGAGCTTTGATTTTTCGCTTGCGTCAGTCGTTCAGCTTGATTTCCGGTTATTCATTGATAGAGACAACTCCGAATGGGTATTGCCTTAATCCAAAGCTCAATATCGTGTGATGTTGTATAAATAAAGTTGACACCTTATTCTCAAAGAATTCATGTATAATAAAGAGAATAAGGAGGAACTCTCA
>NZ_JBBMEK010000306.1:0-3641 GCF_040096555.1 Coprococcus intestinihominis
AGGATGGACTGTGCAGGCAGAAAGACCGAACCAACAGTATTACTATGATAACGATGGTAAAATGCATTATGGATGGTTGTCTTTGGACAGTAAAAAGTATTATTTTCATCCGGTATCGGGCATCATGCTGAGACAGTGCGAACGGAGAATAGAGAATAAATGGTATTATTTTGATTCAGATGGTATCATGGCGATAGGATGGTCACAGCATCATGGTCATACTTATTATTATAATGAAGATGGCAGTATGTATTACGGTGAGAAGTACATAGAAGGCCATTGGTACTATTTTCACCCAGTACGAGGAATTATGATGGCGGGGTGGACAAAACATCATAACCATACTTATTATTATAATGAAGATGGCAGTATGTATTACGGTGAGAAGTACATAAATGGTCATTGGTATTATTTCCATGAAAGAACCGGGGTAATGGCAACAGGATGGTCTAAGCATCACGGCCATACATATTATTACAATTCGGATGGTACAATGTATTACGGTGAAAGAAGAATCAATGGAAGCTGGTATTTTTTTAAGGATCGTATTGGAGTGATGGCAACAGGATGGACAAAACATCACAATCATACTTATTACTATGCGACAGATGGTAAAATGTGTTATGGTTTACAGATGATTGATGGAATAAGATATTATTTTCATCCGGTGACAGGTATTTATCAATGGAAAAATCGTAAGTATCAAAACCCGTCTCAATATTATCAGATTCAGGAATCCCAGATTCAATTATCTGGCGGTGGATATAACTTGAATATTGGTTATGAGGGAATAAAAACTGCCTGGGTCATTCGTGCGTTGAATCTCGGCAATGGAGTTGGTATGGGCGGCGCAGAATATACGCGAAGAGTGTATAATGCTGTCAAAAATTTTCAAAATAGACATGGATTGTCTGTAACTGGCGTTACGGATTTGGCAACATGGAAAGCAATGGGGTACCGTGAGTCTGATTGGTATTCATTAGGAGCATATGTATCACCAATGAAAGTTGATATTTATAGTAGCAGGAATGACTGTATCGAAGCAATGATTAGTAGAGCATACGATTATCTAGGGGATGATTATATGATTGGTGCTTCTGGAGCACCAGGGTTAGGCATTGACTGCAGTGGCCTGGTGATTCAGGCATTGTATGCAGCAGGTATTGATATGTCACCAATTAATCCGGTGCGTCATGCATCTCCTGGTTACGAATATGAATCTGCAAATATTTGGAGAAGTTCCAAGTTAAAGCATGTTTCTTATAGTGAACGCGAGCGTGGAGATATTATTATTTATTGTAATTCATCAGGTGTTGTAATTCATTCAGCAATTTATCTTGGCAATAACAAAGTAATTGAGGCTTGGCCAAATAAGGTTGTTGTAGCATCAATGATCAATAATCAACATCCGCGTGTATTAGGTGTTGTTCGACCATTTGTTTAGAAAAGTTGTGATAAATAATCCCGGAAAAGATATGTTCCGGGATTATTTTTTGGTATAATATGTGTATCTTTCGAAAAAAAACAAAAGATGTCAAGTAGTATATGAAAAGCCTTGAAAAAAGGGATTAAAGGCATTATACTCAACTAAGGTGATTTAAAATAATAAAAGTGATGATGTGGATGTGTAATGCATTCCTAAGTGATTAATGATAAGGTAATGGTAGTATGCAAATAAATGAGAAATTATATAATTTGGGCAAAAATATCATAAAAATTTTGGCATTTATTGTATTGGTGGGGATTACGATAATGTCGTTTATGTATCAGAGCCATGTATCTATGGATTTAAATTGTCTTGAAAAGGTATCGTTTCACCATAACCGCATTTGGGTTTATATTTTTCTTGTATTGTTAATGGGTATACTTATTTTGGCTAAAAAAGCTATAGAGCATCTTAATGAAAAATTTTTGTTTTTCATGATGACGGCGATTTATGGCGTAATAGGGGTAATACTGGTTTTGGGTGTAGGAACGGATTTGCGTGCAGATGCACAATTGATTTACCAGGCTGCGGTAAACTTTTCGCAGGGAAATTATTCTATGCTGAATCAGGATGGCTATCTGCATATGTATCCTTATCAATTAGGGTTGGTGACATATGAAAGGATTTTATTGAAAATATGGAATGATACACGTGTTTTCTTCCTAGCTAATTTGATATGGGTCATAGTTATTAATTATGTGCTTTGGAAAATAAGCTGTTCGATGTTTGAAGGGAAAAAGTATTTACATAATATAACTATCCTTGTTAGTTACCTATTTTTGCCACAGCTATTTTTTATTACTTTTGCGTATGGTATGACTGTGGGACTTGCAATGCTGATGATTGCAATATGGGGGTTGATGCAATATTTAAAAAAGGAGAAGCCGTTTTTCTTCATTATATCGATAGCTTTTACTGCGTTATCCTGTATATTAAGAAGCAATTATATGATAGGTGCAATTGCGATTTCTATTATATATATACTAAATGCACTGAAAAATAAAAGAGTGCAAGGAATTGTCTGTGCTGTAATTACAGTAGCAGTAGTTGCTATTTCGGGTAAGATTACACCAGCATGGTATGTACATGAAAGTGGAATAGACATTGGAGATGGTGCACCTAAAGTATTATGGATAGCAATGGGGCTGCGTGATGAAAGTGCAAAACTGGGAGGATGGTATGACGCCTATAATAAAGATACCTATGTACAAAATGGCTATGACGGTGAAAAAAGCGCAGAAGAAGCAAAAAATGAAATAGTTAAACGACTAAAATATTTCAAGGAGAATCCAGTGTATGCTGTGAATTTTTTTCAGGACAAAATTGAATCTACGTGGTGCGATCCTTTGTTTGAATCAATATGGTCTGGACCTGTAGATAGTAAGAATCAGCAACTGCATAACAAATATTTAAAAATTATATATAGAGAGAGCAGAATCAATCAGTTGATTGCTGATGGATGCGGCGCAGTTACTATTTTTATTTACTTTTTTACTGCCGTTTTTATTTTGGTATCATTTAGAAGGAACGTGCCGACTGTATGGCTAACAGGTATTTTGTTTTTCCTTGGTGGATTTTGTTTTCATTTATTATGGGAGACAAAAAGTCAGTATGTTTATCCCTATGTGTTTATGCTGATTCCAAGTGCAGTGTATGGCTTTTATAGTGTATTATCGTGGATCAAAAAGAGAATGGAGATAAAAAGTGAAGAATATTAAAAAATTTCGATATATTGTAACTTTTATTATATTAATTTTTTTATGTTGGATGTTTCCGTATACGGGTGATGATTGGGCATGGGGAAGCAGCATAGGTATCGAACGATTGAATACATGGTTCGATAATTACAGTGGACGGTATGTTGGAAATTTGATTGTTTTGGCGTTAACACGGTCTAATTTATTGAAAACAATAACGATGGCTTTTATGCTGACAGGTATCATTTATTTCGTCGAAAAGCTTACGAGGAAAAAATGGACATTTTATTTGAGTATTTTGTTGATGATTTTTTTACCAAAGGCCGTTTTTAGGCAAGCAATTGTATGGACGTCAGGCTTTTCAAATTATGTTACGTCGGTTTTTTTTACATTGATTTATGTAGTGTATTTTTATAAGATTTTTGAGGGTGAAAAACCTAAGCAGAGATATTTACATT
>NZ_JBBMEK010000307.1:0-3598 GCF_040096555.1 Coprococcus intestinihominis
TGATTATACATGGACACCGGCTTATATCAACAATACACAGGTATTTGCAGTGAACAAGAACAGCGGCATCAAAAAGGCAGCTGATCTTGCAGGCAAGAATGTCCTTGTTCAGGCGGATTCTTCAGCACTGGCAGCGCTTCAGGATGAAGAAAACACAGATATCAAGGCTTTGGCAGATTCTTTCGGCAGCCTGACACAGGTACCGGATTATGAGAGCGCGCTGATGGAGCTTGAAGCAGGTTCCGCAGATGCCGTTGCCATGGATGAAGGTGTTGCGCTG
This sequence comes from Coprococcus intestinihominis, assembly GCF_040096555.1. Lineage (NCBI taxonomy): Bacteria > Bacillati > Bacillota > Clostridia > Lachnospirales > Lachnospiraceae > Coprococcus > Coprococcus intestinihominis. The sequence goes on from NZ_JBBMEK010000307.1 coordinate 281, forward strand.
ACGAAGCAGGCCCAGAATGACAATATTGTGATCCTTGATGATGTGATTTCACAGGAACAGTATGGCATTGCTTTTAAGAAAGGCAATGATGAATTGAGAGATCAGGTATGGTCTACATTACTTGAAATGGAGAAAGACGGCACTGTAGATAAGATTGCAGCGAAGTATCCATCCATCAATACAGCCAATATCTGTATTAGTGACAATGAATAAGAATTGAATAGAGCATCTTGGCTGCTGCAAAATTCATCAATTGATTTTGCGGCAGCTCTTTTGCTCTTATAAAGGAGGAAATGAGAATGACGGTCATGCAGATTGTCCAACAGTTATTTGGCAGTATGGGTATCACGATGGAAATCTTTTTTGTTACACTGATTACATCGCTGATTCTCGGCCTTGGTATGGCCCTGATTCGTATGTCAAAGAATCCGATATTGTCAGTGATTGCCAAATTTTATATTTCTGTCATGCGTGGTACACCATTGATGCTGCAGCTGCTTGTTGTATATTTTGGCCCTTTTTTTATTTTCGGGATGCAGATCACGCCATCTTACCGCCTGAAAGCTGTCCTGATCGGCTTTGCTTTAAATTATGCCGCTTATTTTGCAGAGATTTACAGATCCGGCATTGCAGCGATTCCGGTTGGTCAGTATGAGGCGGCCAGAATGCTGGGATACAGCAAAACACAGACATTTGCCTATATTGTGATGCCTCAGGTCATCAAGCGGATTATTCCGCCGGTAGCCAATGAAACCATTACCCTGGTCAAGGATACATCTCTGGCTTTTACATTGGCGGTAGCAGAAGTATTTACTGTGACGAAACAGCTGGTGGCTTCCCAGTCATCCGTTGTTCCGTTTATTGTGGCGGGTGTTTTTTATTACATTTTCAATCTGATTGTGGCGGTATTTTTTGATTATCTTGAAAAGAAAATGGATTATTACAGATAGGAGGAGAGCCCATGCGTTTACTGGAAATGAACCATATTAAGAAAAGCTTTGATGGGCAGGAAGTCCTGAAAGATATATCTATTCATGTGGATGAAGGTGAAGTTTTGAGTATTATCGGGCCCTCCGGTTCCGGTAAGTCTACCATGCTGCGATGCGCGACGATGCTTGAGACCATTGATGACGGAGCGATTATTTATCTTGGGGATAAGGCGGCTTTCAGCAAGGACGGACATGCAGTGTATGCCAAGGCGGCGGATTTGAAGAAGATCCATAGTTACTATGGACTTGTTTTCCAGAATTTCAATCTGTTTCCGCATTATTCCGTCATAAAAAACATTACGGATGCCCCATTGAGAGTGCAGAAAAGAAATAAATCCGAAGTTTATGCAGAGGCAAGAGAACTTCTAAAGAAAATGGGTCTTGAGGACAAGGAGAATGCCTATCCTTATCAGCTGTCCGGCGGTCAGCAGCAGAGAGTATCTATTGCAAGAGCACTGGCAATGAAACCGAAGATTTTGTTCTTCGATGAACCGACATCTGCGCTGGATCCGGAGCTGACAGGTGAGATCCTGAAGATTATTAAGAATCTGGCAGCAGAAAAGATGACAATGGTCATTGTTACCCATGAGATGAATTTCGCCAAAAATGTGTCGGATTATGTGGTTTTCATGGACAAGGGTGTGATCGTTGAGGAAGGCAAACCGGAAGATGTGTTTAATTCAGAAAATCCTCGAATGAAGGAATTCCTTGGCAAATTTGAATCATAAATCAAAAATAGCGTAAAAAAAAGGTTTTTTTTCGGCGTATTCAGTGGTATGATAGTCAATGCTGATCAAGTTGTGTGTGTGTCCGGCTTGAAATAACAGTTACAGAAAGGATTTGTAAGACGATGTTATTTTGCAGTATAGAATTCATATTTCTGTTTATGCCGATTTTTTTGTTGATTTATTATACTGTTCCGGAAAAATATGGCAACCTGATACTGTTTTTGGGAAGCCTGTTTTTTTATGCCTATGGTGAACATCGGTTTTTCTGGCTGATTCTTGTTTCGCTGGTGATCCATTACGCATTGACCAGGTATTCCCAGGGAAAAAGCCGGAAATGTCAGAGGATTTGTCTGGTGGTCATGCTTATGTATGGCTTTGGCATGCTGTTTATATTTAAATATATGGATTTTTTTGCAGCCAACTGGAATCATCTGGCCGTCTGGCTGGCGGACAGGGGAAGCAGGGTGAAGCTGCCCCATGTGAATGCAACGGAGGTATCGCTGCCTTTAGGCATCAGTTTCTATACTTTCCAGATTGCAGCTTATGCCATTGATGTTTACAGAGGTCAGGTGAAGCCGGAGGAACGTTTTGTTGATCTGGGCGCTTTTCTGAGTATGTTTCCTCAGTTGATCGCCGGTCCGATTGTATTGTATCATGATGTGTCAGCGCAGCTGAAAAAGCGTGTTTTGAGCTGGCGCCATATGGAAAATGGTATTAAGACATTTATCATTGGTCTGAGTCTGAAGATGCTGTTGGCGAATACCTTTGGGACTTTGTGGAATCAGGTTCAGACGGCAGGTGTCAGTGCAGCGTCTGTTCCGATGGTCTGGCTGGGAGCACTGGGATATACCTTTCAGATTTATTTTGACTTCCAGGGCTATTCTATGATGGCTATGGGGCTTGGAGAAATGCTGGGATTTCGAATTCCCAGAAACTTTCGGCATCCGTATATGGCGACTTCTGTTACAGATTTCTGGCGTCGATGGCATATGACTCTCAGCGGATGGTTTAAGAATTATGTCTATATTCCTCTCGGCGGCAGCCGTCACGGCAAAGTCAGAATGCTGTTCAATATGTTTGTGGTCTGGTCTTTGACTGGGTTATGGCATGGCGCCGGATGGAACTTTATTCTGTGGGGCATGTATTATTTTGCCCTGTTGATGATAGAAAAGCTGTTTTTGTTTAGATTTTTTGAGAAATATCCTGTTGTCGGATGGTGTTTCACATTTCCGGCAGTGGTGACCGGATGGGTAATTTTTGCATCGGATAATCTGAGTGCAGTCAAAACCTATCTGATGCAGATGTTCGGACATTTGAGTGATGCCGGTTACTGGACAATGAATCTGGATCTGTTTGGGCAGACTGTACGGCAGTATGGTATTTATCTGGTGTTGGCCTTTATCTTTTCGACGGCGTGGCCTTATGGGAAATACCGTGAGAATAAGAACAGGCCGCTGACAATTTTGATTCTCCTTGTCCTGTTTGGTCTGTGTGTCTATAAGATGCAGACAGCAGCCAGCAATCCGTTTTTATATTTCAGATTTTAGGAGGTGCAGAGGATGCGTGGATGGATCGATTGGGCCAGAAAGTACCCGATGACG
>NZ_JBBMEK010000308.1:0-3584 GCF_040096555.1 Coprococcus intestinihominis
TCTTATACATCAGCTCTGCGATCTCACCGTCCATGTCGTTCAGGGTGACGCTCTTCATATCGTTAATCAGCCGCTTCCGGCTGGACGTATTGAAGCAACACATCAGGTTGATTTCTTCCACGGTAAAGTTTTTCATATCAGAGTTCCATATCCTTTCCTTTGTTTTTTTGCGGCTTCGGTGTGTGGGGCGGCTGGGCTTTCTGCGTAGATTTCAGCTTGTCGCGGATGGATTCACGGGCAGCGGGCTTCTTCGGGATGGTGTCGTAGATGGCAGTCCCGGCATCCTCCACATACGAACGGACATACTGGATGCTCTCAGAAAAGCGAATGGAGCGGTTCTTGTCCTCAATGTTGGTCAGTCGGACTTCATCGGCAGCAAAATCAACCGCGTCAATTCTGCACTTGATGCCATCCACATTCAGCGTCGCGCCGACAGGAATGTAATCTGCGGCTTTGAGTTCCTTGAAGGTCTCGCCGTCCTTACTGAGAAAGACATCTGCGCCGGACTTCCAGAGCTTGTGAGAACCGGCTACCCACGCGGCTTCACGGAAGCCGGTCACCGGCATGGAGGGCTTGCCGCGTACCTTCTTCTCAAGGAGCTTTGTGCCGAGCAAGGGTGCGGCTTTTTCCGCGTCCTTGCCGTACAGCTCAAAATAGCCATTCTGGGCAAAGCAGACCAGCGCGTCCGGATGCGCCTTTTTGACTGCCTCATACTTCCGAAGTTCTGCAACGGACAGAGGCGAAAGCACCTCTGTTTTTTCTGCATCCGGCAGTCTGTCACGGCGGCTTTTCTGCTTGGACAGCACTTCCGCCAGAGCATCCGCGTCCTTCGGGAGCGTCTGGTGGGTTTTGACGCCGCCATGCTCATCGACCAGAGCCATTGCTGCATCGAAGCTGCTGCGGCAGGGCGCGTCCAGCACAAAGCCATCTGCGAAGGTCAGCCGGTCATGATCCGGCGCAACCGAGTTCTGTGCCACATTTGCCGCCTGTTCCCGGTAATTGACCTCAAAGACATCTCCGAACACCTTGCCGCGCTTGACGGTTTTCGGGACAATGACGCGGGCAACGCACTCGTCGTAGGTCTGTTCCGCATAGAAACGGAAGGTGTTGTGATCCCGCGTTCCCTGAATGAATACCTGATTTTCGTTGAGGCAGTGCGTTCCGTGCGGGCGGCAGAACCACATCAGCGTTTTGTCTTCGGGATTCTGGCTTTCGGCGGCGCGGCGGATGATGCGCTTGTCGATGTCGAAGTCTTCCTTGTAGCTGTCTACATGACTGTCCACGAGCTTCTGCAGCTCCGCGATGATGTCAACATCTGTGTATTTCTTCATGTGTCTCCTTTCTCACAACTCCATGTCGTGCGTTTTGGATTTGACCGGAGACTTCTTCTCCGGCTGCGTTTTCGCGGCAGCTTTGAGCTGATCGCGGATAGAGGGCTTTTCCTGCCTCTGCTCCTGCTTGACGTATTCCAGCGTCGGCATCAGCTCACGGTAACAGCCCTGTGTTTTCCGAGCCGCATGACGGCGATGGATTTTGAAGAGCGGCTCACCGTTCTGCGTGACCGTGTTGCCCTCGATTTTGACGCCGTTCCGTGCCAGCAGATTGAAGGAGTGGTTAGAGGCGCGGTAGGAAGCCCGCATCCCGTCATTGTGATAGGCAATCTGCCCCTTGAGCGTGTCCATGACGGCGGCTTTGATTTCCTTCTCTTCGGCAGTCAGGCGGTGTCCCTTCGGTGCTTTTGCCGCTTCCTCCGGTAAGGGAGCAAAGGGAGACTTGACCTCCACGGTTTTTACCTCAATAGAGGTAATCTCATCGTTCTCCCATGCAACGACCTCCGGGTCTCTTTCCTCTGTTTTCTCAGAAGTGACTTCCTTCTGGGGTTCGGTCTGCTGACGGAACGCATCCACGAAAAGTGCGGTCAGTCCGGGATTGGGTTTATCCACAAGGAAGCGGGAGGTATTCTCCGGACAGACCTCAACGCTCTTCGCCCACTCCTTGAGGGGCTGGGGAATACGCCCGTCAAAGTCTTTCTGCTGAATGGTGTTTGCAAGGACATATCGGACACGCTCCGGAGAGAACTGCTCAAGGACGCTCTTCACGGCAGCATCCGCATCCAGCCGGTTATCTCCGTAGTTGGAGCTGATCGCCGCTTCAATCGCACGGCGGCATTCCTCATTTGCAGCAAGGGAAGCATGATATGACTCCAGCTCACCGGCTTCATAGGCGTAATTCGCCGTCTCGCGGTAAATGGGTGCTTCCGGCATCGGCTCTGCGGGCATTTCGGTTTCCTTCTCTGCGGACTGTGCTTTCTCTGCCAGCAGTACCTTGAGTTTGCCGTCAATGCCCTCAATCATCTCAGCCGCCGTCTTGCGGATGGTGTCCAGAGAGCTTTTCAGTTCCTTGGTTTCCTTGCCGGATGACCAACCGGCGATATAGCCGAAGGAATAGTCCGAGGTTTCAATGCCGTAACGCTGGCAGACGGTGTAGGCAACGCTTTCCGCTTCAACCTCCTTGGTGTGCCGATCCTTCTTATCTTCTGGCGCGGTTTTCTCATCCGGCTTGACGGCGTGGAGCTTTGCGTGGGCGATCTCGTGAATGGCGGTTTTGACCGTCTGGATTTCGCTCATGCCTTCCTGAATGGCAATGCGGCTTTCAACCGGCGAGAAGAATCCCTTTGCACCGCCCGGAATATCCTCAAAGGAAATGGGGACGGGAGACTCCTGCTTGAGCGCATCGAAGAACGCCTCGTAGTTCTCGACGGTGCCTTTCAGCTCATCGACGATGATGTCCGGAAGCTCCTTGCCGTCCGTCTGGGAAACATCAAAGACACTTACCACCTTGAAGGCAGGACGCAGAACCTCAACTGTTTCTGTGATAGCCTTCCCATCTGCGCCGATTACCGGCTTCTGCGTCACGGGGTCAATCTTTTCACGATCTTCCTGCGCCTTGTACGGCGCGGGTGCGAGAATCTTGATGCCCTTTTCGCCCTTCATGACCTGACGGTCAAAGTTGCGCTGCCACGAGGTATAACCGGCAACATAGGTTGCCTCTGGCTTCTGCATCGCGATGAGCAGCGTGTTGTTGAAGGAATAGTTGTAGAACTTGGACATCGTGCGGAGATATTCCTTGAACCGCACGGATTCAAAAAGCTCCTTGATGCCCTGTTCCAGCTTGTCCGTGATTTCGCGGACTTGCTGTGCATTTTTGTTTTCAGCCATCTCAAACCTCCATTTCTTATTTGCTTTTGGGCGAAGAAAACCCCGTCTGGGATTTGCTCAGTAAACGAGCCTTTACCTCAGACGGGGTTTCTCTGCGCGTCATCCGACGATGGAATATGTTATCTTCCTTCTCCCATTCAATCAGCCGGTCAAACATATCCGGGTGCTTTGTGACCATGTGCAGCAGCTCCAAGTCGCTTGCGTTGGGACAGAACCAGCAGCCGTTTCTCCGGCAGTGAGTGTAGATTGGGGAAAGCAGCCCGTGTTCCTGACAGAGCTTGTAGGCGTCCGCCTCGGTCATACCGTATTTGGCAAGCAGACTGACCTTCTTCAAGCCATCCAGACGGGCGAGGCGTTTTGGCTCAT
>NZ_JBBMEK010000309.1:0-3572 GCF_040096555.1 Coprococcus intestinihominis
GCTGATATGGATTCATTGTACCAGGGTCAATATTCAGGTATGGATCGAATTTCTGCATGGTGACAAAGTAACCGCGGGATTTCAGAAGTCTTCCGAGAGAAGCGGCTGTGATACCCTTACCTAAACCGGATACGACACCACCTGTGACAAATACGTATTTTACTGCCATAATGAGCCTCCTTAATATATGAAAAATAAAATATAAAGTTTACAATCTGAAAAATACAGACAATAAATAACTAAAATATTATAGCGCACCTTTCCTTAAGAATCTACAAATTTTTGTAAAAAATTTAACTGGAAAAAACTGTAAAATTTCACCATGGAAAAGCTGCGGAAAAAGTAAAGAATTTGTTAAAAGTTTTGTTTACTATTGATTTGATTTGAATATTTACTTATAATATAGAAGTGCATCCCGTGAAACAGGGCGGGAAATACATAGGATATGAATAAGCCTATAGGCAGGAGGATATATGGATAATCAGAAAATGAACAACAATCGTCCGGATCAGGATCCGGAAGGCGGCAATAATAAGAAGGATGACATGAACAAGAAGAGTCTTCTTGTCATGGTTGTTCTTGCAATTGCAGTGATGATTATTGCCCAGATGCTGTCCGGCAAGATTGCATCCGCTTCCCAGAAGGAAGTGACATATACAGAATTTATGCAGGATGTCAAGGATGGAAAGGTGACGAAGGTGGAGCTGGATTCGGACCGCATTTATTATGAGGTGAAGAACCAGAAGAATGTCAAGTATTATACAGGCAATGTTCAGGATGAACGTCTCTATGAGGAACTGGACAATGCAGGTGTTACCTATTCACGTAAGGTCATTGATACGACAACGTATGTGATGAGCAGCATTTTGTCCTTTGTATTGCCGACGGTACTGATGGTTGCAGTGATGATGATCTTCTACCGTTTTGCATTCAAAGGCGGCGGTGGTGTGATGGGCGTCGGCAAGAGCAATGCCAAGCTTTATGTGCAGGACAAGACAGGTGTTACATTCCAGGATGTGGCAGGTCAGGAAGAATCCAAGGAATCTCTGAGAGAGATTGTGGATTTTCTTCATAATCCGGAGAAATATACGAAGATCGGTGCGAAGCTGCCAAAGGGCGCGCTGCTTGTGGGACCTCCGGGAACAGGTAAGACATTGCTGGCCAAAGCGGTGGCAGGCGAGGCCGGTGTACCGTTTTTCAGCTTATCAGGTTCGGATTTTGTTGAGATGTTTGTCGGTGTAGGTGCTTCCAGAGTCAGAGATCTGTTTAAGCAGGCACAGCAGAATGCACCTTGTATTATTTTCATCGATGAGCTGGATGCCATCGGCAAGAGCCGTGACTCCAGATTCGGCGGCAATGATGAACGTGAGCAGACATTGAACCAGTTACTGGCAGAGATGGATGGTTTTGATTCATCCAAGGGAATTATCATTCTTGCGGCAACGAACCGCCCGGAGATCCTTGATAAGGCACTTCTCAGACCGGGACGTTTTGACCGCCGTATTATCGTAGAGCGTCCGGATCTCAAAGGGCGTATTGATGTTCTGAAGGTGCATGCGAAGAATGTCTGTATGGATGAAACCGTTGATTTTAAAGAGATTGCATTGGCAACAAGCGGAGCCGTTGGCTCTGACCTGGCCAATATTATCAATGAAGCAGCACTGTTGGCTGTTCGTAATGGACGTAATGCAGTATCTCAGTCGGATCTTTTTGAATCCGTGGAAGTGGTTATTGCCGGCAAGGCCAAAAAGGACCGTGTACTCAGTGCCGAAGAACGCAGAATTGTTTCTTATCATGAAGTCGGACATGCACTGGTGGCTGCCCTTCAGAAGAACACAGAGCCGGTACAGAAAATCACGATCATCCCGCGTACAATGGGTGCATTGGGATATGTGATGCAGGTACCGGAGGAAGAAAAATATCTGATGTCTGAGAAGCAGATTCGTGAGGAACTGGTGACAATGCTGGCAGGTCGTGCGGCAGAGAGCATTGTATTTGACAGTGTGACAACAGGTGCATCCAATGATATCGAGCAGGCAACGAAGCTGGCACGCGCCATGATCACCCAGTATGGTATGTCCGAGAAATTCGGCCTGATTGGTCTGACAACTGTTGAAGATCAGTATCTGGGAGGACGTGCGACCCTTAACTGCGGCGAAGCCACAGCAGCGGAGATCGATCAGGAAGTCATGAAGATCCTGAAGGCTGCTTATGACCAGGCGCTGGCGCTTCTGGCTGACAACAGAGATTGCCTGGACAAGATTGCAGCGTTCCTGATTGAGCGTGAGACAATCACCGGCAAGGAATTTATGAAGATTTTCCATGAAGTTAAAGGCATCCCGGATTCGGAAACCGAGCAGGCAGAAGCAAATGTTTCAAATCCGGCAGAGAATGATTCTCAACCGGATGGACAGGATGAACCGACTTTAGTTGAAGCAAAAACAGACAATGGGGCATCATCAGAATCCGACATCAACGTCTCCTTAGAGACAAAAGCAGAAGATTAAGCAATCAATATCAGTAATAGTAGTATAAAAGGGTTGCTGCAAAATACAGACAGAGAAAACATGTTTGTGTTAAGCAGCAGCCTTTTTACATGAAATATATAAATTCGTGCTGTCAATACTTTGTGTGGAGGAAGAAAACAATGTTTGATATTCAGGAAGAATTGAAGAAGCTGCCGGCAAAACCGGGCGTCTACATTATGCATGATGTCCATGATGATATTATCTATGTGGGCAAGGCCATTATCCTGAAGAATCGTGTTCGGCAGTATTTTCAGAGCAGCAGAAATCATACACCGAAGATTCGTCAGATGGTCAGCCATGTGGCTCGATTTGAATATATAATTACAGATTCGGAACTGGAAGCCCTTGTACTGGAGTGTAATCTGATCAAGGAACACAGGCCAAAATACAATACAATGCTGAAGGATGATAAGACCTATCCGTATATCAAGGTGACGGTGGGAGAGGCTTTTCCGAGAATTATGTTGGTCCGTTCCATGAAGAAGGATAAAGCCAAATATTTTGGGCCGTATACAAGTTCACAGTCTGTCCGGGATATTATCGACCTGTCTCAGAAAATTTACAAAATCCGCAGCTGCAATCGGAGTCTGCCGAAGGAGACAGGCAATGACAGGCCTTGCCTTTATTATCATATGGGACAGTGTCAGGCACCATGCCAGGGCTATATTTCCCAGGAAGAGTATCATGAAAATGTTCGCCAGATGCTGCATTTTCTAGGGGGCAATTTTGAACCGGTCATCCAGATGCTGACGGATAAAATGTACGCGGCTTCAGAAAAGATGGATTTTGAAAAGGCAGCTTCATACAGGGATCTGTTAAACAGCGTGAAACAGATTGATCAGAAACAGAAGATTACCAGTTCAGAGATGGATGACAAGGATGTCATTGCTTTTGCAAGAGATAAGGATGAGGCTGTGGTTCAGGTCTTTTTTGTTCGTCATGGCCGCCTGATCGGTCGTGAACACTTCTATGTGTCCGGTGTGGCCAATGATACGGAAAGCCAGGTGCTGACTGCATTTGTCAAGCAGTACTATGCTTCATCCC
>NZ_JBBMEK010000310.1:0-3557 GCF_040096555.1 Coprococcus intestinihominis
CCTGTAAAATGCTGCTTCCACCAGCTGTCTGGTCTTCTCTGCATACTCCGGCCTTGACATAAACCAGTCATAGACATCCAACCAGTCTTCGGGAATCTGTCCATTCTCACTGATCTCACGAAGCCCTCTGATCATATACTGATAACTGTGGATCAAATCTCCTTTTTCCGTATCCGTCTGGTGTACCCGTTCCAGTACCAGCTTCGGAAAAACCGCTTTGATCCTGTCAAAAATAGAGGACGGCCGCTTCTCTTTCCCTGCTGCATCCTGCTCAGAACAGGTCAGTATCAGCTTTTCAGAAGGTTTTGTCATATTCATATAAAGATAATACTGCTCTGTACATGTATTTTCCTTTGCCGTTGGTGCCAAATGAATGTGATGCAATGCCAGACGGTCTCTCTCAATTTCTGTCAGCAGACCGCCGCCGTTTTCCATAAGCGGTACCAATCCATCATTCATGCCGACAAAAAACAGGACTTTAATGTTCTCCAGCCTTGTTCGGCGTATATCACCAAAAGTTACCTGATCCACTCCCGGCGGAATAATGCCAATCCGCACATCATTGACGCCGGCATCCAGCACATCGGAAAAGACCTGAATAGAAAGCGGCTCCTGACCGAGAATCAGGTCCATTCTCTCCAGCAATTCGATCATCACATCGTAAATCTGCTCATATTCCTTGGCTCTTGAAAGATCCCCGTTTTTCTCAAAGAACGCAGTCCATGCCTCCAGCTGTCCTCGAATGCCCAGCTGCTGCATATACAAATAAAGTCTCCGCATAAAATCGACGGTCCGGCTTTCCTTATTCCGGCTTACTTCATAAAGTGCTTCCAAGGGCAGAATCAGCCGTTCCCGGATGCCATTGATCCTGTCCAGCTCTTCATCGGTCATTCCCTGCATTTTGGCCGTCCACACCTTTGTCCACTTACTATGGCCGCGGATGCCCAGCGCCAGCACATAATCCTCCAGACAGTCCGTCTCCTCCTCCGAAATACCCGTAAGGCCGCTTCTGAGATACCGCAGCATAGACGCATAACTGTATTTTTGAAGGAAAACACTGCAGAGTGACCGCAGCCATTCAACCAGCATATTTCCCGAAATGTTGCGTCTGCCGTCAAAGAAACAAGGAATCTGATACTTATCAAACCAATAATCAGCACTGCTGCGGTACAGATTCATGTCACTGGCTACAACAGCCATATCCCTGTATCTGTAATGCTTTCTGGCTACATATTCATGAATCTTCATCGCCACAAAACCCATCTCATCATTCGGTGATGTCAGCCTGAAAGCCATCAGATCCTCCGGCTTTTCTGCCCGGGCCGCAGCCCTTTTTCTGAATAGATTCTTCTCCATGGCAGCCAGTTCCGGATGTCCGGCAAACCGCCCCTTTTCATTGCCTTCAAGATGTATGTCCGCTTCTCTGGACACCTGATGCTCACGGCAGATCCGCTCCAGCTGAAAAATCGTATCCTTCGGCAGGTAAAAAAGGTGCTCCATGGAAACGGTCTGATACGGATTCTCCGCAACATCCACATTCAGCGTCATCACTACCCTCGGTGCCAACTGCAGAATCCGGTTCATCAGACGGTACTGAATGGGTGTAAAACCGGTAAAATCATCCAGAAATACGTGCACACGGCGAATCATATCGGATTGTTCGATCACATCACATAACCGATCCGGCACTTCCTCCGTTGTCATATATTTTTCATGGATCCTGTCAAGAAAAGCCTCATAAATCACTGTTATATCCTGCAATTTGGCATATAAAACAGACTCAGTCCCCATTTCCATGCTTCGCTTTCTGAGAATATCCGGCGTCACGCCGTACTGTAAAAGCTCCGACAGCATAGACTTCACTTCGTCCACAAAACCCTTTTTGCGTATATTGCCTCTGAAGGCAGAAAGTTCTTCTTCATGCTCCGTCAAAATTCTTCGGATAATCATACTCTTGCCGGTATCTTCGAGAATTTCCTTCTGATTCAGCCCCAGCTCCTCAAAAATTCTATAGGCCAGACGTTCAAAACTCAGTACATCTACATTCATCACACCATGCCGCGGATGATGCATAACAATATTCTTCTGTGCCTGCATGGTCTTCTGTTCCGGCACGATCAACAGCGTCTTTTCATCAGGAAACTGTACCGATCTTTCGACAATCATCTGATACAGTCTGGTGGATTTGCCCGTTCCGCTGCCTCCCAGGATCAATTGTAGTGACATTCTGTTCTCCTCTCATATTTAACATCAGTTTTTCATATACATATATTAACATTTTTACGGAGGGATTTCCATGCAAAGTGATACCCGCATTTTTGTTTTCAGGCTCCGACAGCTTTTAACATTTCTTCTCGTCCTCATTATTCTTATTGCAGCCGCTGTTTTTATCCTTTTCGTCATCGGCTCAAGCAAAAAAGATGTGCAAACATCCCCGGCTTCTGCTTATACCGCAGGTGTTTACACATCTTCAATTACGCTGAACAATCAATCGGTTGATATCCAGGTTGTTGTTGACAAAGATCACATCAAATCCGCTTCCATTGTCAATCTGGATGAATCTGTTGCGGCCATGTATCCGCTGCTGACAACCAGTATGGATGCCATCTCCGCGCAGCTGGCCGCCGGCGTCTCCATCGATGATATCCGTTACGAATCGTCCAGCCGCTATACTTCACAGGTACTTCTCAGTGCCATCGCCCAGGCGATCGACAAGGCCCGCTGACCGTTTGCCATCTACTCGACAATCTCATCCAGTTCCTGCATCCAGAGTGTCACGCAGGCATCACTCGGCATACGCAGATCCCCTCTTGGAGAAACCGCAACAGAACCCACCTTCGGACCATCCGGCAGGCATGAGCGCTTAAACTGCTGTGCAAAGAACCGGCGATAAAAAGTCTTCAGCCATCTGAGAATCGTGGCGGCATCATAAACGCCTTCAAAAGCTTTCAGGGCCAGGCGATATACCTTGGCCGGATGCCGTCCGAAACGAAGAATATGATACAGGAAGAAATCATGCAGTTCATACGGTCCCACCAGATCTTCGGTTTTCTGTGAAATCTGACCGTCCTCCGGAGGAATCAATTCCGGGCTCACCGGTGTATCCAGAATATCCAGCAATGTCTCCTTTAATGTCTGACTGTCCGCTGTGTCCGCACAATATCTGACAAGATGACGCACCAAAGTCTTTGGTACCGATGCATTGACGCCATACATAGACATGTGATCACCGTTATAGGTCGCCCATCCCAGCGCCAGCTCCGACATATCTCCCGTACCAATGACCATACCACCGAGACGATTGGCAATGTCCATCAGCACCTGAGTCCGTTCTCTTGCCTGACCATTCTCATAGGTCACATCATGATTGGCCGGATCCTGTCCGATATCTGAAAAGTGCAGCGTCACTGCTTCTTTGATATCCACTTCCTCAAAGGTTGCTCCAAGTCTTCGAACCAGTTCACAGGCATTGTGATACGTTCTGTCTGTCGTACCGAAACACGGCATTGTCACAGCCATGATCTGACTTCTGTCCATATCCAGCATGTCAAAAGCAC
>NZ_JBBMEK010000311.1:0-3555 GCF_040096555.1 Coprococcus intestinihominis
ATTATGATCAGGAACATCAGGTTCTGGATATGAATAAGACGATTTTTGATGAGATTTCCGATACATGGCCGTCTATGACCCATACCCGTATTCGTAATGTATTGGCGGCGTTTCTTTTTACAGGCGACGATGTATTTAAATATATCCGTGATTTGAGCGGCGGTGAACGCGGGCGTGTTTCTCTGGCCAAGCTGATGCTCTCTGATGCCAATCTTCTGATTCTCGATGAACCAACTAACCATTTGGATATTATGTCCAGAGAGATTCTTGAGAATGCACTGCGCTCCTACAGCGGTACAGTTCTTTTTGTTTCGCATGACCGTTATTTTATCAACCAGGTTGCAACAAGAATTCTGGAATTGTCGGAAAACGGTCTGGCAAATTATAACGGCAATTATGATTATTATGTTGAGAAACAGCTGAATCCCTCTGCAACAGAGTCTTCCGGTGAATCCGTTGCCTCAGAGACAGTGACTACGGAGACTGTCAGTGCAGCCAAAATGGACTATAAACAGCAGAAAGAACTGCAGGCAAAGGAAAGAAAACGTAAGAACCAGCTGAAGAAAACAATGGAGCGGATCGATGCCATTGATGCCAGATTAAAGGAACTGGATGAACTCCTTGTTCAAGAAGATGTTTATACCAATGTCAGCCGTCTTATGGAGATCAACAAAGAAAAAGAAGCTTTGGATGAAGAACAGCTGACATTAATGGAATTATGGGAAGAGCTGGAGGGCGACGATGACAGCCTGGATTAATGACTGCCGCACCTGCCGTCCAGGCATTCCGGGATGTGAAAGAATCCCCAGCCCTGATAGGATTTTGGGTAATTCAGAGGTCGAGCGCTTTTTAAAAGACAGCGCTTGACCTCTTTGTTTGTTAAATCCGGATATTTATTAAGTATCAGGGCGATTCCTCCGCTGACAACCGGGGAGGCCATGGAAGTACCGCTGCGGATGACATAAGGATGAGCAGGTAGATGACCGCAGGAGCAGATCCTGAAACCGGGAGCGAGAATTTCAGGTTTACAGATGCAGGTACGCGTTGGTCCCCTTCCGGAAAAGAGACAGCTGCTTGAGGGGTGTTCCGGGACCGTAATTTCATGCGCGGCACCGACGGTAATAATCTTTTTGCTTGTTCCGGGGGATGTGACACTTCCGGAGGCCGGACCGTTATTGCCGGCTGCCGCAACGACAGTCAGTCCTCTGTCCCAGGCATATTCGGCGGCATCCATGAGCATTCGGCTCTCTGTTGTCTCCTCTCCGGCTTTGGCACCAATGGAGATATTCAGGATGTGAATGTGAAAACGGGAACGGTTTCTGACGGTCCATTCAATGGCACGACAGACGGTTTCGGCGGTGCCGTTTCCTTTACTATCCAGAATTTTCAGGATGATCAGATGGGCCCTGGGAGCCATGCCCATATATTTCCCTTCAGATAAATAGCCGCTGCCAGCGATAATTCCGGCAATATGCGTACCGTGTCCATTGTCATCATAAGGTGTCTGGCGATGGTTGACAAAATCACGGAATGCCGTAATGCGGCTGCCATGATTCATAAAATCCGGATGGGGATAGATACCGCTGTCTAAAACAGCAATGCCAATACCGGAACCATAGAGATTTTGTTTATATGCGGAATCGGTGCCTGTACGCTGTCGAACGATATTCAATATGAACCCCTTTTAGATAGAAAGAACCGTTTATTTATCATATTCATAAAGCTGAAAAAGTAGACAAAAAATAATCCTGCAGGCAGCACCAAGGCCGATTGCAGGATTATTTTTTGTCTGTATGGTTATGTGACGGATCTGCAGCAGCTACAGAGGATCAAAACCGTCTGTTATTTGTTTGCGTAAACAATGCCTTTCTTACTGTCCACTGTTACGAAAGCGCCCTGTTTCAGGATTTCTGTTGCATTCTTAGCTTCAAGAAGAACTGGAATATCAAGGCTCATGCCTACGACTGCTGCATGGGATGAAAGACCGCCTTTTTCAACAATGAGGGCAGATGCTGTACGAAGTTGCGGCATCATCTCATTATTGGTTTCTTCAATAACAATGATATCACCCGGTTTGTAGTTATGGAGCAGTTCGCTGGCTGTCTTGCATACACAGATATTGCCAGAAACAACCTTGTCGTTGATGCTCTTGCCCTTCATCAGGACATGGCCGACAACATGGACTTTGATAAGGTTTGTTGTACCGGAAACACCAAGAGGTACACCGGCTGTGATAACAACAACTTCACCCTGCTGAACAATGCCTGTTTTCTCAGCAGTATCAACGGCCAGGTCAAAGAGCTGATCTGTGTTCTTCTCAAGCTGGCACATCATGATCGGTGTTACACCCCAGGAAAGGTTCAGCTGACGATAAGCCTTTTTATTCATGACACAAGCAACAACAGCACATTCCGGACGATACTTGGAAACCATGCGTGCGGTGAAGCCGGATTTCGTAACACTGATGATGGCAGATGCATTCAAATCCATTGCTGTTGTACAGCAGGCATGGGAAATGGCATTTGTGATATCAGGGTTTACAAGTGTTGTTCTCTCTTTAAAACGCTTGCGGTAGTTGATGGAAGCTTCTGTACTTTCAGCAATCTTCACCATTGTCTGAACGGCTTCAATCGGATAAAGACCTGCAGCTGTTTCGCCGGAAAGCATGATGGCACTTGTACCGTCATAGATGGCATTGGCAACGTCTGTGGCTTCTGCACGCGTCGGGCGAGGGTTCTTCATCATGGAATCAAGCATCTGTGTAGCTGTGATAACAACTTTGCCGGCTTCGTAAACTTTCTTGATGATCATCTTCTGCAGTACAGGTACATCCTCAAATGGAATTTCAACACCCATATCACCACGAGCTACCATGATACCATCTGATACACGGATAATCTCATCAATGTTCTGAACACCCTGCATATTCTCAATCTTGGAGATGATCTTGATATCTGTTCCGTTATGATCCTCGAGAATCTTGCGGATATCAAGAACGTCCTGCGCGTTTCTTACGAAGGATGCTGCAATGAAATCATAATCGTTTTCTACTGCAAAAACGATATCATCATAGTCTTTCTGGCTGATATAAGGCATTGTCAGATGGCAGTCAGGTACATTGACGCCTTTGTTGTTGGATACAGCACCGTTGTTTAATGCGCGGCAGATGATATCTGTATCTGTTTTCTTGATAACAGATAATTCAATGAGACCATCATCGATCAGAATTCTGCCGCCAACCTGTACGTCGTTGATCAGATTCTTGTAGGTGATGCTGACGATATCCTGTGTACCCTCAATATCTTTTGTTGTCAGTGTGAATGTATCGCCTGTATGCAGTTCAATTCTGTCATTTTTAAACTTGCAGACACGGATTTCAGGGCCCTTTGTGTCAAGCAGGGCTGCAACAGGAAGATTCAGTTCTTCTCTGACTTTCTTGATAATATTCAGTGTTGCAAGATGGGATGCATGATCACCATGGGAAAAATTCATACGTGCAACATCCATGCCGTTCAACATGAGCTGTCTGATCTTTTCTTCATTATTTGTTGCAGG
>NZ_JBBMEK010000312.1:0-3514 GCF_040096555.1 Coprococcus intestinihominis
GTGGTGTATCCGTTGCTATCGGCGAGCTGGCAGCAGGTCTTCAGATCCAGTTAGATAAAGTACCGAAGAAATATGCCGGCCTTGATGGAACAGAACTGGCAATTTCAGAATCCCAGGAGCGTATGGCGGTTGTCATTGATCCGAAGGATGTGGACAAATTTATGGCTTATGCCGAAGAAGAAAATCTTGAGGCAACCTGTGTGGCTGAGGTAACAGAAGACCCACGTCTTGTGATGCACTGGAGAGGCAAGGAAATCGTGAATATTTCCAGAGCTTTCCTTGATACAAACGGTGCTCATCAGGAAACAGATGTTATCGTAGGCACAGCTTCAAAGGCAGACAGCTATTTTGAAGAAAAGACAGATGTGGCTGATGTGAAAGCAGCATGGCTGAAAGACCTGGCAGATTTGAATGTTTGCTCACAGAAAGGTCTTGTGGAAATGTTTGATGCTTCCATCGGCGCGGGCAGCGTATTTATGCCATTCGGCGGCAAATATCAGCTGACACCGACACAGTCCATGGTAGCAAAACTCCCTGTATTAAAAGGCAAAACAGATACAGTCACTATGATGAGCTATGGTTTTAACCCATATCTTTCCAATTGGAGCCCATATCACGGTGCTGCTTATGCGGTTGTAGAATCTGTTGCTAAGATTGTGGCAGCAGGCGGTGATTTTAGTAAGATTCGTTTCACATTCCAGGAATACTTCAAACGTATGACTGAGGATGCAAAGGGCTGGGGTGAGCCAATGAGCGCGCTTCTCGGTGCATACACAGCTCAGATCGGTTTCGGACTGCCATCCATCGGCGGTAAGGACTCCATGTCCGGCTCCTTCAATGATATTCATGTACCGGCAACCCTTGTTTCCTTTGCAGTGGATGTGGCAAAACAGCAGGATATTATTACACCGGAATTCAAGAAGAGCGGCAATAAGATTGTGAAGTTTGATATTGCAAGAGATGCTTATGATATGCCGGATTACGAACAGGCAAAAGTCCTTTACACAGCGATTCATCAGCTGATTCAGGATAAAGTTGTCATCTCCGCTTATACACTCGGTTTTGGCGGCGTTGCAGCAGCTGTATCCAAGATGGCTTTCGGCAACAAGCTGGGCGCTAAGATTGACAGCACTGTGAAAGCAGAAGATTTGTTTAAGACAGGTGAATATGGATGCATGATTGCAGAAGTACCGGCGGATGCTCTTGATAAAGTCAATGTGGCTTATACACTGATCGGTGAAGTGACAGATGATGCACAGTTCACATACGGTGACACTGTTGTGACAATGGATGAGGCACTGAAAGCATGGACAGGAACCCTTGAAAAAGTCTTCCCAACACGTTCAGGTGTTGAGCAGAAGAAGATTGAGACACCGATTTATAAAGAGGGCAGCATTGTGATCTGCAACCACAAGATTGCACAGCCAAAGGTATTTATCCCTGTATTCCCGGGTACAAACTGCGAATACGATTCCATGAAAGCCTTTGAAAAAGCCGGTGCAAAAGTTCAGACACAGGTATTCAGAAACTTAAGTGCAGACGGTATCCGTGAATCTGTCGATGCCTTTGTTAAAGGTATCAGCGATGCACAGATTATTATGTTCCCTGGCGGTTTCTCAGCCGGTGATGAACCGGACGGTTCCGGTAAATTCATTGCTACGGCTTTCAGAAATGAAAAACTGAAAGAGGCTGTTATGAAGCTGCTCAACGAGAGAGATGGTTTGGCTCTTGGTATCTGTAATGGTTTCCAGGCACTGATCAAACTTGGTCTGGTGCCTTACGGCGAAATTACACCGCAGCAGCCGGATTCCCCGACACTGACAACCAACAACATCGGCCGTCATATTTCAAAGGTGGCTTATACAAAGGTTGTCTCTAATAAATCCCCATGGCTGGCAGGTGCGGTACCTGGTGAAATCTATGCAATCCCGATTTCCCATGGTGAAGGCCGTTTCGTAGCCAGTGATGAATGGATCAAGAAGCTCTTTGCAGCAGGCTGTGTGGCAACCCAGTATGTTGATTTAGACGGCAATCCAACTATGGATGAAGATTTCAACCCGAATGCTTCCTACGCGGCTATTGAAGGTATCACAAGCCCTGACGGACGTATCCTTGGCAAGATGGGACATTCTGAGCGAATCGGTGAAGCCGTTGCCAGAAATATTTACGGCAATCCGGACCAGAAGATTTTTGAATCCGGTGTGGCATACTTTAAATAAAAGTAAAATAGAGATAATGGCAGTGCCCCGTACTCATGATCGTGAGTACGGGGGATTTTTATATCATTTGGGAGTGAAAAATAATGACACATCAGTCTTTAAAATGTAATAAAGCGGCGATTCTTTTGGGCGGTCATTCATCGAGAATGGGCGGACAGCCAAAGTTTCTGCTGAAGGATGGAAAAGGCCAATCTTATCTGAAAAGGCAGATCAAGGCATTGGAGAAAGCAGATAGGATTTATCTGTCAGCAGCCGATGCGGCGCAGTTGGCGCTTATTCAAAATGTATACAAAGATAAGGATTGTTATGGGCTTATAGACGTTGTCAAAGACTGCGGCCCCTTAGGCGGCCTATACACGGTCTTGCAGCAGTTAAAGGATGAAGATGAATGGATTTTTGTGACAGCCTGCGATGCCCCGGAATTGACAGAAAGTATGGTCGGCAGCCTGATTCAGATGTCTGCGGATGCGTATGAACAGGGATATGACTGTATGGTCTATCAGGACAGTCGTGGACGAATCCACCCTTTATGTGGTCTGTATCGCCCGTCGCTTTTGCCGGCAATTCAGCAAATGCTGCGGTATAAAGATTATAAAATGATGCATTTGTTGATTCGAAGCCGCTGTTTGATTGTGTCATCGGCAGAGATGGGGATCCCAGATACATGTTTTGTCAATATCAATACGCCGGAAGCGTATGAACGGTGGAAAAATACCTCTTTGAACATGCCGAAAGAACAGAAAATATTATGCATCTGCGGTATCAAAAATTCCGGCAAGACCACCTATATTGAAAAACTGCTCAAAGAAATAAAATCCCATGGCAAAAGTGCGGCAGTGATCAAACATGACGGTCACGATTTTGAAGGGGACAGACCGGGAACAGATACCTACCGATATCATCAAGCCGGCGCTGCGGCGACAGCGATTTTTTCGAAGAACAGATATATGATCAATGCAGATGAAGAAATCGATTTGCAGCAGCTGATCAACGGATTTTCAGATGTAGATGTTATTCTTGTGGAAGGTATGAAGCAGAGTGAATTGCCGAAGATAGAAATCGTCAGAGAGAAAATATCCCGTACATTATCCTGCTGCGGGAAGAACTTGATTGCTGTTGTGACAGATTGTGAAGCGGATTTTGACGGAATAGAAAAATGGCCATTGGAGGATTGCAGCCGTTGTTTGAACTATTTGCTTCAAGGCGGATTGAGGTACTGATAAAAAGATGAGTTATTGACATATGCCGATAACTGTGATATAAATGACATATGCCATTTATATCGAACAGTTGAT
>NZ_JBBMEK010000313.1:0-3486 GCF_040096555.1 Coprococcus intestinihominis
TGCTGTGCCGTACGTCCGGAAATACCGCCGTGACGCATCTCCCACTTATTTGCCTCAGCACAGAGTTCTTCATCTGTCATGGTCAGACCCACACGGCGTGCCAGTTCAATGACGATTTCATTGAATTCTTTCTTGGATGGCTTTGAATAACTGATCTGAACACCAAAACGATTAACAAGAGACAATTTTTCTTCCATTGTGTCTGAACGATGAAGATCGTTCTCGTACTCCATATCATTCCTGTCATTCCATGTCTCTTTGATCAGATGACGTCTGTTGGATGTGGCATAAATCAGGATATTCTCAGGTTTTGTCTCAACACCACCTTCAATAACTGCTTTCAGGAACTTGTATTCAATTTCATGCTCTTCAAAAGAAAGGTCATCCATATAAATAATAAAGCGATAATTGCGGTTTTTAATCTGTGCAATAACGTTGGACAGGTCTCTGAACTGATGCTTATAAATCTCAATCATTCGCAGACCCTGGTCATAATAAGCATTGACAATAGCCTTGATGCTTGTGGATTTACCTGTACCGCTGTCGCCGAAGAGCAGCACATTGTTGGCTTTTCTGCCCTGAACAAAGGCTTCCGTATTATCCACCAGCTTCTTCTTCTGGATTTCATAACCTACTAGGTCATCTAACATCACCGTATCCATATTGTTGATCGGACAGAATTCCACATGATTCTCTGTTCTTGACGCAATACGGAATGCCTTATTCAGACCGAACATACCCACACCGTAAGCTTTGTAAAAATCCGTCACCACGTCAAAAAATTCATCCTCATTCGCTGTTTTCTCCAGCCGTTCACTGAGGGCCTGGACCTTCTCACTAACATTCTTATTGTACATCAATTCTTTCTTACCAATAGCCTTGTACTGCGAGAGCCTTGTAAAGCAATCAATGCCCAGACGTTCTTCAATTTCAGAAAAATCAAAGTCAAACAAAGCCTTAAATGCCTTAAAATCACCTTTGGCAAAGAAGTTGACACTGCCGTCGTTGGCCCCGACTTTCTCACAGGTTAAACTGAAAGGATTCTCATCTGTGATCAACAGATAAGTCAGATAATTGTGCCAGAGATTCTTATCGAAACCATAATCGGTGGCCACCTGAAGCAGATGTTTCACCTGGGTAAAAATGCGTGTCACCAGTTCATCCCTTGACTGGGTATCCTGATCCATCTGTTTGAAAATATCGCTTAACTGCATTAAAATGCTGTCCTTCGGCATATCGCCGTACATTAACAGCTTTGATACGATTTTATACATTCTTCAGTCCTCCATTTATCTTTGCTATGTCCTGCATCCATGATATATTTTCTTAACATCATTTTTTACAAATGTGTTTATTTATCCGATTATACTCCTATTTCCTATAGTAATTCAAGTCTATCTCTGTTATTTCGACAAATTACAATTCAAAACGCACAAAATTTTCCTGTAACTTCAAACCATCGCGTATTTTTCTCAGTTTAAAGCGTTGAACTCTTAAAGTATCTGTGTTATAATGATGTTACATTGATTTTTACAATATTTGTATAAAAGATAAATTCAACAAAACGGAGGTTTGACCCATGAATCATGAACAGATGCAGATGGAGTTTGTCCGCAAACTCCCAATCCCACAGGAAATTAAGAAACAATTCCCGATTTCTGAAAAAATCGCCCAACATAAAGCCGAACGCGACGAAGCCATTCGCCGTGTTTTTACAGGCGAATCCGACAAGTTTCTCTTAATTATCGGCCCATGCTCCGCAGACAGTGAAGAGCCTGTTATGGAATACATTCACCGACTGGCAAGGGTTCAGGAGAAGGTTGCTGACAAAATCATTATGATACCGCGTATCTATACCAATAAGCCCCGGACAACAGGCAAAGGCTACAAGGGCATGCTCCACCAGCCGGACCCTGAGAAACAGCCGGATCTTCTGGAAGGCCTGATCGCCATCCGCAAGCTCCACGCAAGAGCTATCGAAGAAACCGGACTTACCTGTGCCGATGAAATGCTCTACCCTGAGAATCACCGCTACCTCTCTGACCTGCTCAGTTATGTAGCTGTAGGCGCCCGCTCCGTAGAAGACCAGATTCACCGTCTTACAGGCAGTGGTGTCGGCATTCCATGCGGTATGAAGAACCCAATGAGCGGAGATATCTCCGTCATGCTTAATTCCATTGAGGCTGCCCAGAGCCCGCAGATGTTTGTCTACAGGGGCTGGGAAGTCAAAACGCCCGGCAATCCACTGGCCCATGCTATTCTCCGCGGTGCTGTCAATGAACACGGCAACAATATCCCGAACTACCATTTTGAGAATCTCAGCCGTCTCTATGAAAACTATGCAGAAAAAGGCCTTGAGAATATGGCCTGCATCATTGACACCAACCACTCCAACTCCAGCAAGCAGTACATGGCACAGATTCGTATCGCCAACGAAGTCATGCACAGCCGCCGTCACTCCGATGACATCAAAAAGCTTGTCAAGGGCTTCATGATTGAGAGCTATCTGGAAGACGGCAGTCAGAAGATCGGCGAAGGCGTATTCGGCAAATCCATTACTGACCCTTGCCTTGGCTGGGAAAAAACGGAGGCGCTGATTTACAGTATTGCGGAGCAGTTGTAAATCGCAAAGCGGCTGCCCTCTAGTCATAGAGCGAAATTAAAAATGCCTCTTCTACACAGGCACGTTCGCACTACCTAACGCTGTCAGCGGTACATAAGGTGCTAAAAAACAGCACCTAAGTACCGGACGCGTTAGAAGCACCTGTGTAGAAGAGGCATTTTTAATTTCTTCTCTTTTGCGTATTGAAGCAGCCGCATGATAGTCTTCTCAATATGATGTTAATTTTCAATCTGAAGCTATACTCTCAATGATGTAAATCAGTAATTAATAAAATGTATTGCTCATAAATGCACATTAAATACTTACCATTCCAACAATGCACCGCACAGGCGTCCGATATGGAAGCATTTCTGGTGTCTGAACATGATAGACAGGCGTTGGAGATTAAGGTCGGAGTGTTCGACTTCCCGAGCGTAACTATGAGCGGCATCAGCGATTGCCTCAAAGGAAAGCTGACCTTTTTCTGCTGCTTTGGCGCAGACCATGTCTTCGATGAGCATGGTGCTGATGACGGCCAGTTTGACTTTTGAATACGGCATTCCATCATAGACAGCGCCCGCAAAATATACATAAATGAAGTAACTGAGCAGCTGTTCTGCTATTTTGTCCGGCATCCGGTACTGGTGCAGTGCTTCGTATTGTTTCCTGCCGCCGCCAAATAAAACCTTCTCATAATGTCTGACTTTCTTCGGCCAGTCTGCTGACAGGACTTCCAGTTTGTGCAGACAGGCAAACATCTCTTTCATGACATGGTAGCGACTGCCGGGCTTTTCCCATCTTTCTTTCAGATAAGCACACATCCTGTCTGCCGCCCCTTCTGAAAGATAATGGTCATATATATTCTCCAGTCCAAACAACTGCCC
>NZ_JBBMEK010000314.1:0-3462 GCF_040096555.1 Coprococcus intestinihominis
CTTAGAGATATATTTGAATTTGAAGTATCCGATCAGGAGATAGCACTGATCAGTCAGCATGCGGAGAATACATTTAATGGTGTCCGCTGCGGTGTGATGGATCAGTTTGCTGTGGCCATGGGCAGAGCGCATCAGGCGATTTATCTGAATACAGAGAATTTGTCCTATCGTTATGTACCGGTACAGCTTCAGAATATGCAGCTGATCATTTCATGTACGAATAAGGAACGCGGTCTGGCTGATTCCAAGTATAACCTCAGACGCATGGAGTGTGAGCGGGCACTGGCTGATTTACAGAAAA
This sequence comes from Coprococcus intestinihominis, assembly GCF_040096555.1. NCBI lineage: Bacteria > Bacillati > Bacillota > Clostridia > Lachnospirales > Lachnospiraceae > Coprococcus > Coprococcus intestinihominis. Next base: position 302 of record NZ_JBBMEK010000314.1, read on the forward strand.
TTGTATCGATCAGACAGCTTGGTGAGTTATCCATGGATGATTTTGAAAAATATCAGGCAGTGATTACTGACGATGTCTGCAGAAGGCGTGCAAGGCATGCTGTTTCAGAGAATGCGCGGACCATTCAGGCTGTGCAGGCTCTGGAGAACAATGATCTGAACCGATTTGGTCGGCTTATGAACGCATCCCATCAGTCCCTGAGGGATGACTATGAAGTCACAGGAGATGAACTGGATGCTTTAGTTGAAGCAGCATGGGATACAGAAGGTGTTTTAGGCTCCCGTATGACAGGCGCAGGTTTCGGTGGATGCACCATCAGCCTCGTCCGCACAGAAGCTGTCGACAATTTTATAAAAAACGTTGGTAGAATTTACAGACAGCAAATCGGCTATCCGGCCGACTTCTATATTTGCAAAATAGGCGGCGGCCCTAGAAAGTTATAACAGAAAGGATTTTATTATGAAAATTTTAGTATCAGGTGGTACCGGCTATATTGGTTCACACACATGTGTGGAACTTCTGAATAAAGGTTACGATGTTGTAGCATTTGATAATCTTTACAATTCCAAGATAGATGTTGTTGACAGAGTGGAGAAGATTACAGGCAAGAAGCTGATTTTCTACAAAGCGGATATGCTGGACAAAGAGTCTATGCGTCCTATATTTGAAGAGCATAAGTTTGATGCGGTGATTCACTTTGCTGCACTCAAAGCCGTTGGCGAATCCGTTCAGAAGCCGCTGGCTTATTACAAGAACAATATTTCCGGTTCATTGAATTTATGCGAACTGATGAATGAATATGGCTGTAAGCGCATTATCTTCAGTTCTTCAGCAACTGTTTACGGTGCCCCGAAGACAGTACCGATCACAGAAGATTTCCCATTATCTACAACGAATCCATATGGTTCAACCAAGCTGATGCTTGAAAGAATCTTCTCAGATTTCTGTGTACCGGATCCGGAATGGAGTGTTGTACTGCTTCGTTACTTTAATCCAATCGGTGCCCATGAGAGCGGTCTCCTTGGTGAGAGCCCGAACGGTATTCCGAACAACCTGATGCCTTATATTGCACAGGTAGCAGCCGGCAAGCTGGAGTGTCTGGGGGTATTCGGCAATGATTATGATACACCGGATGGTACAGGTGTCAGGGATTACATCCATGTGGTTGACCTGGCAAAGGGTCATGTGAATGCTGTTGAGAAGGTAACTTCTTCTACAGGCGTGAATATTTATAATCTGGGTACAGGTATCGGTTACAGTGTACTGGATATTGTTAAGGCTTTTGAAGCTGCTAATGGTATCAAGATCCCTTATGTGATCAAACCGCGTCGTGCAGGCGATATTGCCATCTGTTATGCGAACCCTGGAAAGGCAAAGCGAGAACTTGGATGGGAAGCAAAGTATGATCTTGAACGCATGTGCAAAGATTCCTGGAATTTTACCAAGAAGAGTCTCGGCTTGGAATAGGACGGTTTTATGGCAGATTTAATAACATTTGTAACGGAAACCGGTCAGATTATCAGAGGTTCTGTGATGGGGGCTTTTGAGGACGATCTTTCAGGGAAGAATTATGTGATTTATACAGACAATTCCATCAATGAGACGGGTAATTATAATATTTATGCAGCGTCTTACGATCCGGAGCAGGAGGATGAACAGATTCTGATCCATGCCATTGAGACGGAGGCCGAGTGGCAGCGAATTGAGATGATGATGCAGAAACTCAGCAAGGGTCCTGAAGGATACGGTGAATAGTCAGAATATTTTATAAAAATAGATATAGTTATAGACAAAATAACACAAATCTGGAAAATATAGTCATTCTTATAAATGAAATAAGAAAAACGAAAGACAGAAATTGTTGACACACCGAAAATCAGTGTTATACTAAAATTAACAGATCGTTTGAAAACAATGACAGAAAGAGATGGTATTTTGTCATGCAAAGAGGCATGAATAGTGAGAAGTTCATGCCTCTTTTTGTTTTTAAGCACACGTAATAAGGAGGTAGTTACTATGAAAAAGTTTTTGGCACTTGTATTGACCGTAGTAATGGCTGCTTCTCTTGCAGCTTGCGGTAATTCAGGAACAAAGGAAACACAGGCACCTGCATCAGGTGACAGTGAGACAGCCGCTGAGTCAACAGCAGCAGAATCTACAGGTGAGACAGCAGAGAAGGTTGGCGAAGGTGTAGATGTTAAGGATTTGAAAGTTGGTTTTATTTTTATCGGTGATGAGAATGAAGGTTATACAGCCGCTCATTATGCCGGTGCAAAGGGTATGCAGGAAGCACTTGGCCTTTCTGATGATCAGATCATTATCAAATGGAACATTCCTGAAGATGAGACATGTTATGATGCAGCTGTAGACCTTGCAGACCAGGGATGCAATATCGTTTTTGCCAACAGCTTTGGTCATGAATCTTATATCCTTCAGGCCGCAGCTGAATTTCCGGATGTACAGTTCTGTCATGCAACAGGGTATCAGGCAGCCGGCAGTGGACTTGCCAATATGCACAACTACTTTACATCTATCTATGAATCCCGTTATGTATCAGGTGTCGTAGCCGGTATGAAACTGAATGAGATGATCGCAGATGGCAAGATTACAGAAGATACAGCTAAGGTTGGTTATGTAGGTGCTTATCCATATGCAGAAGTTATCAGCGGTTTCACATCCTTCTTCCTTGGTGTAAGAAGTCAGTGTCCATCCGCTACAATGGAAGTGAAGTACACAAACAGCTGGGCAAGTTTTGACCTTGAGAAAGAATGTGCTGAATCTCTGATCGCAGATAAATGTGTTCTGATCAGCCAGCATGCAGATACAACAGGTGCGCCTACAGCTTGTCAGGCAGCAGGTGTTCCTTGTGTTGGTTACAATATTTCTATGATTGAAACAGCTCCTGATGCAGCTCTGACAAGTGCTTCCATTAACTGGGAACCTTATTATGAATATGCAACAAAATGCGTCATCGACGGTACAGCTATTGATACAGACTGGTGCAAGGGCTTTGCTGAAGGCGCAGACAAACTGACAGACCTCAATGACAAGGTCGTTGCAGAAGGTACAGCTGAAAAGGTTAAAGAAGTTGAAGATGCGATCATTGATGGCAGCCTTCATGTATTTGATACCTCTACATTCACTGTAAATGGCAAGGAACT
>NZ_JBBMEK010000315.1:0-3439 GCF_040096555.1 Coprococcus intestinihominis
GCAATGACTTTATGTCTCTGATTCAGATTAATGATAATCGTCCGGATGATATCAAGGCCATCCAGTGGCTTGCATTTGCATCCAACGCTTTCAACGTCATGGTGCCATTTTACGCAGATATCGAGACAACACCGGATTATCTCTCCAACACAACCGGCGACGTCTCCACAGACAACTTCTACTGGTCCAGCCGAATGATCGCTGCTATGGCCGACGCTTCCTATAAGAAATCTGTCTTACATATTGAGCGTTATCAGGAACATGTCCTGTCCAAAGGACACGAAATCATTAACCGTTATGACGATATGATCCAAAACGAGGCAGATGCGGATAAACATCTTGCTTTAAAACATGAAGCCAATCTGGCTGTCGCTGATATGCTGAAAGCAGCAACTTCTGATACATTAGGTAAGGTACTCTACGAACTCAGCAATGAGATGAAAAATGCGTATTCCAGATCGGATGCTTAAATTTCGTACGATTTAATTGATATTTTCGTTCGTTTTTGTTATAATAATATATATCAATCAAAGGAGGGGTATCATGGCTATTACTGCTACCGAATTAAAAAATAACCTTGGAAAGTATTTAATTCTTGCCGCCACTGAAGATATTTTTATTACCAAAAACGGTAAAACAATTGCCAAACTCACATCTCCCTATCAAAACAAATTAGATACGGTAGATGCTCTTTTTGGTTCTATCCCAGATACGATTACATTTGAAGAAGCACGAAAGGAGCAATTGAGTAAAGTATGAAAGTATTAATAGATACCTGTGTTGTTATTGACTTTTTACAAAAGAGAGAACCTTTTGCGAATGCCGCCTGGAAACTATTCCGTACTATTGCAACAGAGCAATTAGCTGGTTACATCACCGCAAAAGAAACAACCGATATTTATTATCTTATGCATCGCTTTACTCACAGCGACCAGGAAAGTCGACATCTGCTTAATCAACTTTTAAGCCTCATAAGCATACTTGACACATCATCAGAAGATATTTTTCATGCTCTTTCCTCTGACATCTCTGATTTTGAGGATGCCGTTATGACCGAAACAGCTATTCGCTCTAAAATGGACTGCATTATTACACGAAATAAAAAAGATTATACAAAAGCAGAAATTCCTATATATGATCCCATAGAATTCTGGAATCTATTGAAAAATGATGATGTCAATGATATCTATTAATTCTCTGCCCAGTATATCTTGAATAATGAAACAGGGACTGCCATCCGGCAGTCCCTGTTTCATTTTCAATGATTCATATTGTAATTATTTATCCATTTTTAAAACGATAAATCAGATGAAAAATAAGCTAATCAAGTAATTTATCCACATGCTCGGAGATTATCAATTTATAAGCCATACTTAGCTCTCATCTCCTTCAACGCTGACCGTGCATCTTTTGTCTGTCCATTTTCAATCTGCTTTTCAGATATTTCTATATCACGATAGATGGCTAACTGGCGCATCACCGCTTCATAGTTTTCCATACTCATAATCACCATGTCACCATATCCGTTTTTCGTGATATAAATAGGTCCATCGGCTTCGTGACACATTTCCGAAATCTCTGAAGTCTTTTTCAACTCTTTAATAGGAATAATCTTTGGCATAATAAAGCCTCCTTTTATGGCCTAATTATACCATTATTATATGCTTATTTCAATCACCTGATTCTCTATCCCATCTTTTTCCTGTAAAGCAGATACGAATATACCGCAACTGGAATCGTTGCCAGAAGGATCAGAGCTATCGTTACAATTTCAAACTGAGCAATCGGCAAAAATCCAACTATGATCTCCAAAACACCGCACAGCATCCAAATCTTTCCTGCAAACCGGTGCGTTCTATCCCAGTTCTCCGTATCACTCAGTGTCCATGGCAGCTTGATACCAATTGTATAATTCTGGCGGCATTTCGGCAGATAGTTGCCGATGACAATGAATATCACACCGAGCAGCAGATTGGCCATAAAATTGATATTCACCCATGGCCAGTTCAGAGCCGTACCATAAATCGTAACCCCCACAAAAACAGAAATAACAGGGCAAATCCAAAGCACCAGTCGATAAATCTTACTGCTGATATTTCTCCGTCGTGGATCAACGCTTGTAATAATGGCAGCGAACCAATGGCAGGCGAATATAACAAGATAAATAAATGTCACGCCCCACAATTTGCTCTGGTAAGAATCAGCTACGCCTTCACTATTAAAATGCACCGGTATCTGTTCCGGCAACTGATGCCACAGAAGCAGTCCCACCAGTACAGGCAGTAAAATAATCAGACTTGTAATCATTAAAATACGCTTATTCTCCTTGATCATCAGAAGAACCTCCCTTCAATTCCGAAAGCCACAGCATTACTTCCTCTACGACAGAAGTATTCAGCGTGTAATAAATATAATTCTTCTCCTTCGTCTCAAAAATAAGCCCGGCTTTCTTCAAAATATTCAAATGATAGGAAATCGTCGCTCCCGTCATATCAAAATGCGAACCGATCTCTCCGGCAGACATCCGTCCTTCCCGAAGCAGCATCAGGATATCCCTTCGCACAGAATCAGACAATGCCTTGAATGTCTCAGCAAATCCCATAACCACCATCCTTTTTATCATTTAAAGCTATTTAGAAATATTTCTAAATACAGTATATATCCGTCGCCCTTCCCTGTCAATAGCTATTTAGATATTTTTCTAAATACTAGTCTTATTCTTCTTTTCTATGGAGAAGTTACAAATAACTGTTGTAGATTCAACAATAGATGTGCGATAATAGATTTTAGAGTCCAATTGATGCTTATCGGATCCTTCGGGCTCAGACTTATTATAACTATATTTATCATAGAAGAGGTTTTTGGAAATATGAATGAAATCATTAATGCGCTTTATCAAAGGAAATCCGTCCGGGTTTTCACAGATGACCCTATCACAGATGAAGATAAAAAACTGATCCTGACATCCGCCATCCAGGCGCCCTCCGCCGGATGCCAGCTGCTCTACACCATTCTGGATATCACTGATCAGACCAAAAAAGATCGTTTAGCTGACCTTTGCGATCATCAGGCTTTCATTGCCGCAGGGCAGATGGTACTGATTTTCTGTGCCGACTGTCAGAAATGGGATGCTTTCTATAAGGAGGCCGGGATCTCACCGCGCTGTCCCGGTGCCGGTGATCTGCTCCTTGCTGTGGAAGATGCCATGATCGCTGCGCAGAATGCAGTTGTTGCAGCTGAAAGTCTCGGCATCGGCTCCTGCTATATCGGCGACATTATGGAGAATGTCGAAGAAATCCGGACACTGCTGGCACTCCCGGAATATGTCTATCCGGCCTGTATGCTTGTATTCGGACATCCCACAGCGCAGCAGCAAAACCGTACGAAACCATCCCGTTTTGATCTGAGTGATATTGTCTGCGAAAATGCTTATCAGGCA
>NZ_JBBMEK010000316.1:0-3409 GCF_040096555.1 Coprococcus intestinihominis
GAGATATTCAAAAGAGGCTTCAGTTTTTGTGAGAGGACTGGAGCTTTTTCTTTGATTAAAACAAAGATTGTTAAAAATTCTGTAAAAAAAGTCGGTGAACCTCCAACCCAGTAAAATCAAGGCCTCCAGGACAAAAACAGCATGAAAAAGTGTTGAAAACAGCAAAAAACAGTCAAAAAGTCGGTGAACCTCCGAGTCAATTTTGACAAAAATAAAAAAGCCAGTAGAATCAAGGCTTTGCGGGAATTTGCCATGAAGAGGTTGACCGACTTTTTTGAAGAAAAAGGTTGAAAAACAGGGAAAATGGGGTATAATGAAAACAGAAAACGCAGTAAATACTGTGGTTGAACCGTACCTATGAGAGATTGAAACTTCTTAAGCTCTTCTTTTGTCGCCTGGACATCAGTGTTGAACCGTACCTATGAGAGATTGAAACCCAGTTCGAAAACGGAACATAGAAATGATCTTCGCAGGTTGAACCGTACCTATGAGAGATTGAAACTAAAGCCAGGTGTAAATTCGTGAAAATATTTATTCATTTTTGTTGAACCGTACCTATGAGAGATTGAAACGAAATTTTCTCTCTTATTAAATTATAAAGTTTACGTTGAACCGTACCTATGAGAGATTGAAACATATCAATACTTCTTCTATTTTTCATTTTGTTCCTAGTTGAACCGTACCTATGAGAGATTGAAACCTCTTCGGACATATTGAAGCATTGGTCTCTTTATGTTGAACCGTACCTATGAGAGATTGAAACGAAATCTTCTACGAAAAGTACATTTATCATAAAAGATAGTTGAACCGTACCTATGAGAGATTGAAACGAAATCTTCTACGAAAAGTACATTTATCATAAAAGATAGTTGAACCGTACCTATGAGAGATTGAAACCAGCTGGTGCTTGAGAGCAGAAAGTGAATGATTCTTATTCTGTTGAACCGTACCTATGAGAGATTGAAACGTTACCAGGTCGGTAATAGTCAAAGTTTTCATCTGTATAATGTTCCTCGTTGAACCGTACCTATGAGGGATTGAAATGTTCCATATCCGGCACCAGATGTACGAACTCGAATGATAGGGTTGAGCCGTACCTATAGAGCTTAAATAACAGATAAATTTAATTTTTTCGAATAGGCGGTGCAAAGATGTTTGTGATCTTGTCCTATGATATAAATGCAAAACGCGTTGGAAAAGCAAAGAAAATATGTCGCAAATATTTAAACCATGTGCAGAAGTCTGTGTTTGATGGTGCAATAACGGAAGGGCAATTGAAACGGTTGAAGAATGAATTGCAGCAGTTGATCGTACCGGAAGAAGATGCCGTTTGTATTTATCATTTGGATTCTTCGAAATACGCCAGTAAGGAGCAGATTGGGACAGTATTGAAAAGTACAAATATTATTTGAAAGAATCTGTGAGGAAAAAAGCATGTCAAATCTGATTCAATACGTGAAGCGAGTTAAGCGTTAAACTTATGAAGAAAGAGGAGATTGATATGTTAAAAAAATTATGGAATTTTTGGATGTGGGTTGGTTTGATGATGCTGATTATCAAAAAGCAGTCGCTTGTTGCGTGCATGCTCAGTACAGCTGCTTGTCTGGCGTTTCGTTGGACGGATCAGGGATTGAATAATTTAACGGATTTTTCGGCGCTGCTTGCCCGAATGATTATGTATATGATTATAATTGGAATGGCTTATTGGATATTAAAGGCTGTGATTAAGGACGGTTCCCGGAATACGAACAGAGCAAATATATGGGAAGCACCAATAAAGGGCCATTTAACGAATGAAGACAATGGACGGGAATCATCTAGGGATAATACCATATGTGACTATGGATATGATGATGACTGGGACGATAAAGGGGATATCGATGATTACACGATAGATCCGGAGGACAGTACTGTAAATAGTCTGATTAATCAGTTCCTGGATCTGAGAGCTTGACATTGAAAATGCGGTATATATACGATATAATGACATATATACTGTATCTATAAGAGATGGAGGACATGTTTGTCTTCAAAAATTAATTTATTGGGGTAGAATAATGCTTAAGGTGACACAGTTGTTTATTGATGAATTGGATAAGAGGGAATATTCACACAGACCGGTAGAGCAGATGAAAGACGGCAGTGAAATTGTTCGATTGAGTTTTAAGTTGGAGAATGCCAAGATGACAGTGATTGTTGTTTTTGATCCGAACGGAAGGTCTGTCGGTATCAGATGTTTTGATTTTATTCAGATCAAAGAGAACCAGTTCCCGCAGGCGCTGATGTGCTGCAACACATTGAATGCGAAGAAGCGGTGGGTGAAGTTCTGTATTGATGACGATATGGATATTGTAGTGGCAGATGATGCCGTAATTGATGAGGTGACAGCCGGAGAAGAGGTACTGGAACTTGTTATGAGGATGGCTGCGATTATTGACGATGCTTATCCGGTAATCAATAAAGCAATATGGGCATAAGCGGTAGATAAGCGAAGGAGAATATAGGGCTTGCCGGATATAATTTTGGCAGGCTCTGTTTTGTACATAGGGAGAATTGTTATGCAGACAGAGTTATTATCACTTATCTTGGAAGAAGCAAGGCGGGTTCAAGACACACCCGATGATGATTTGGTGAGGTTGCAAAGTATTTATGCTGCGATGCTTAGAGTAGGATGGGCCAGTGATATTCTTAAAGGGAAATCCTATGATCAGAAGGAATATGAAGAATTAGTGAAGACGATTGATGAAGATCCGGATTCGGAAGAAGATGATGTGATGCTGAATCAAGGTGAGCCTGTCACTGATTTGGAGAAACAGCGTATTCGTGAGTTTCGTATATGGCTCAGCATGAGCAGGCGATCTGCATCGGATGCCTTTAGATATGTCAAAAGGACAATTCATGCGGATGTTATGAAGGGATTGCTGAAAGTGGCAGATGACGGTGGAAGAGAGAAGCCGGAGGCAGCTTGCCAAAAGAAAACGGAGACATCGGATAATTTAACAAGCTCGGTAGATAGATTGGTTGAACGGACAGTGAAGCTCAGAGATGCACTGTTGGAAAAGATTGTTGGTCAGGATAATATTATCAAAAGATTTTCTGATGGTTATTTTGAGGGTGAATTGTCTGCTTTGATGGAGAAAAATCGAAGTAAGCCCAAGGCGATATTTCTTTTTGCCGGAAGTCCGGGGGTTGGCAAAACATATCTGGCAACGGAGGCGGCACAGGCCATGGAGATGCCTGTCAAACGTTTTGATATGAGCGGATATGCGGATGACAATTCGGCTTTTGAGCTGACAGGTGCCGATGCGAATTATAAAGCCCCGCGTCCGGGAAGTTTGACAGGATTTGTACATGACCACCCTGCATCGGTATTGATCTTTGATGAAATCGAGAAATCACATCCTAAGGT
>NZ_JBBMEK010000317.1:0-3389 GCF_040096555.1 Coprococcus intestinihominis
CCCTGCCACTAATCATCTGTTTATGCAAAAATAATTTCCTTTTCCACAATCTCCCTCGCACAAGCCCTTATGTTATTCGTTCTTCCAGTCCATTCTAAGGCGTTTTCTTCCTTTAGGCATTCCGTTATGCCCTGTGCTTGCTTCATGCCCTCTATGAGCCGTTCAAAGTGTTCCTGTGCCTGTCTGTCAATGTCGGCAAGGTAAGCATTGAGCCTGCCGCTTGTGAGAAGATTGGTGTATGTAATTTTGCGGTACTCCCGCAGATAGTCCAAGTGCCGCCGTCCGAATAAGTCTATCGACTGTTCCTTTTCGGGTGGTATGGTAAGGCAGGGTAAAATGTATTCGCCTTGCCGTTCGTATCTGCCGCCCATTTCCTCAAAGATTGATTGTACCATTTGTTTTTCCTCCAAATAAGATATTCACTCCATACTCATGTCTGCTATCATTAACACAATTTACGTTTTCTCCTTATCTGGTTTCATACATGTTTTATATTCAGATTACAGTGAAGTAATCACAGTGGGAGCCGGTGCTGATGCAGTAGATTTTAAACTGGTCAGTCTGTGCCAGAAAGGAGACATTGTTGTAACGCAGGATTATGGTGTCGCGGCAATGATTCTGGGTAAAGGTGCATATGGTATCCATCAGAGCGGTAAATGGTATACAGATGAAAATATAGATCAGATGCTGATGGAACGACATTTGACGAAGAAAGCCAGAAACTCAAAGAAAAAACATCATTTGAAAGGTCCGGCAAAGCGGACAGAGGCAGACGATAAAAGGTTTGAAGTGTCTTTGAATAAATTGATCGAGATGTATATTAAGGATAGGTAGTACAAAAATCAGGACGTAGGTTTTCAATCCCCTACGTCCTGATTTTTTTATTCCAATTCTACAAACTGGAATTTGAGTCTCTGTAAAGCTGGAATTAACCCATACAATTATTTTAATTTAGAGGTTCTTACGCAATTATCCGTATTTTGTAATTTTTCAATACTGGAATGCCAGTGTAAATCAGCATTCTCCATTTTTATTAAAGCGAAAAACGTAAAATTGCGGAAGAACCAATTTAGATATTCACAATTTTACTTGCCACAGTATCTCGAAAAACACTGTCATGTTCTACCAGGAGCATGGTCGGGGCAAACTCCGTTATGAGTTGTTCAATCTGCATACGTGAGTACACATCAATAAAGTTGAGCGGTTCATCCCATACATACAAGTGTGCCTTTTCACAAAGGCTTTTCGCAATTAGGACTTTCTTCTTTTGCCCGCCAGAAAAGTCTTTAATATCCTTTTCAAACTGTACACGCTCAAAGTCCATTTTCCTAAGAATTGCCTTGAACAAACTTTCATCAAGGTTGTTTTCTTCTGCAAACTCGGAAAGGGTTCCACATAAATACGATGTATCCTGTGGCACATAAGAAATTACAAGCCCAGAGCCAAGTGTTACTGTACCCGTATAATCTATGGACTGCCCGACTACCAACTTTAACAGGCTACTTTTGCCACTGCCGTTCTTTCCATCAAGCACAATGCGTTCTCCCTGTCTTATTTCAAACGAAACGGGTTCACAAACTGAAATGCCATCATAATAAACTACTACATTCGATAATGATGCAAGCAAATCTGTATGGTAATTAAGCGGTTGTATCTTGAGGGCTTCTGCGGTTTCCATATTTTTCAGCAATGCTGATTTTTGTTCGATTGTCTGTTGTTGTCTCGCTTCTATAGATTTTGAACGCTTCATCATTTTGGCGGCTTTATGACCGACATAACCTTTATCTGCTGCCCCAATTTTGGAAGCTTCTACACGTTCAGACCATACTGCAGCGCGTTTTGCCGACTGCTGTAATCGTCTGATGTCCTTTTGCAAACGTTCGTTCTGAGCCAGTTCAAATTCTTGCTGTCGCTCAAAATTTGACATCCATGATGAAAAGTTTCCTCTTTGCACTTCGATATTCGCTCGGTTAATCGATAGAATATAGTCAACACAATCGTCAAGAAAGCGACGATCGTGAGAAACTAAGATGAATCCCTTTTTCTTTTTCAGATATGCCGCCACACTTTTTCTCGCTTTGGCATCCAAATGGTTGGTAGGTTCATCAATCAGTAGGAAATGCCCTTCATTAAGAAAAAGAGCGGCAATCAAAACCTTTGTCTGCTCTCCGTTGGAAAGTGTTTCAAAAGGTCGCCAAAGCACATCGACATCAACATCAAGATAAGAAAGTTCTCGCATAAGTTCCCATTCTTCCGCAAGTGGGCAAATCTCCTGCAATATATCCTCTGTAATACGATTCTTATCTGAAACGGGATAAGGAAAATAATCAAACTGTACGGATGATAGGATTTTTCCACTATACTCATATTTCCCAAGCAGAAGATTCAGAAAGGTTGTTTTACCTCGTCCGTTTCTGCCCACAAAACCAAGCTTCCAATCGGTATCAACCTGGAAACTGACATTTTCAAAAACATTATCATAACTTGTCGGATATGAAAACGTAAGGTTTTCAATTTTAATCATTGACATAAATATTATCCTCCTTTGCATGTCATACGATACAAAGTCGGTTCGGTGAATGTTTACTACGTATAGATTTCACCAAAAGGAACCGACACTATACGGAGTGAATCATGTGTAACTATCTGTTCTGCACTATTCATAAAGCACCTCCAAAACAAAATAAGAGCCACAAGAAAGTTTATCCTTGCAGCTCGTCATAGCATAAAATAACACCACTAAGCAAAAGTGGCAACAGCACTATATTGAGTAAGATAGACATATAACTTTCTTGCAATAGACACAATAATGCCAAAGTATAGCACTACCGCATATTTTGATTTTATTTGCAAGAAAAGTTAATCATCTTCCCACCTCTTTCTAAATTTCAAAATATTATACCATAAATCGCAGGCAAATACAAGTGGTTATAAAAATTTAACAAATCGCTTATAATACAATCATATAACTTTACGCATTCCTTACTGACCGTAAAATTCCGATTTGTTTAATTCTTATTCTATTTCGCCAGAAAATTACTCTGTATCTCCATCGGCATATGATAAGCCTGCCCGCGTTTCATCAGGCTGTAGAGCTTGAAGCTCATGAGTTCCGGGCTGGCATTCAGGCTGCTACAGAATCCAAAATAATTCAGGTCTTCGTTCTTGGACATTTCAGCCACATCGTCGTCTTCGAGAAGAAGATCTGCAGCAAACAGATTGGCTTCATATTCTGTAGAATCCATCATATTGTAAAGCACATCATCCTTCATGGGAGCCATTTTCAGCTGTGACCGGTGCAGGATGATATGCCCCAGTTCGTGTGCAGCAACGATGCGCTGCTCTTCTTCAGAAAGGAAACTGCTGATCATGACATAGATCGTCTGGCA
>NZ_JBBMEK010000318.1:0-3388 GCF_040096555.1 Coprococcus intestinihominis
CCTTTGAGAGAGGAGAAATCCTTTTCTCAAAGGGCTTTTTCTATTTATACGGATATTCGCAAACTACAAGATAAAGCCAAAACTTCATATACTCTAAGCACAAGGGGGTTGAGGTTTGGCTATGAATAACAGTTTAGCAGAAGTACACCCGGAGCTTGTTTCGGAGTGGTCGGAGAAGAACTTGCCATTGAAGCCTGATGAAGTAAATGCAAAGTCGAGGAAAAATGTCTGGTGGAGATGCGGTAAATGCGGTAACGAGTGGAAATCAGTTATCAATGCCCGTGTGAAAGGTACGGTATGATGTCCTCAGACAATGTCAAAAAGGGTACTGGAGAATGGCACAGGTGCTAAATTCAGTAATCATCAATAAAATAATAGCCAAGCTGGGATATATATCCATGCTTGACTACTATCTAACAGTTTGTGAAAACTAAAGAACCGCCTTGGTACGGAACCGTATGCCAGGTGGTGTGGGAGGTCGGTAGATAAAATAATTATCTACCTCCTACCCGATTTTAGAAATTAAGAAAGTTCTGCCACATTCTTGTAGCCCAGATGGAATTAATCATCAATGCCGTATTTGTTTTCCAGCGCTTCTTCTGCTAATTCCAGTTCATCTTCCAGTTGTTCAATCGCGCGTTCTCTCGCTTTGTATATCTCGAAGCTAATCTCTTTCATCTGGTAAGCATACTCAAATTCATCATCAAGTTTATCCAGTTCGTCATCAACTGCGTCTACCTGTTTTTTCAAAGCGTAGAATTGTTCGTGATTCTCAGATGCATTTGTAGATGTTTTTGCATTGTTTACATTTTTTGTTATATTACGGATATCGTTTTCATAAGAAGAGAAATCATAATCCTTTTCGTTCGCATTCTCTACTGCGTTTTCTGTGTTGCTGATATTATCATCATTGTCATCTGTATTTGATGTTACAACTTCCTGTGTCTTAATTTCTATATCTTCTGCTGCTTCATTATTGGATGAAGTGCATCCTGTAAAAGTAAATATTAATGTGAGAGATAATAAAACTACTAATATTTTTTTCATAACGTGTTCTCCTTCCGTCTCTTGGATGTTTTGTTTTTGCTGTTATATGTATCATATAGGGGGAAGATTAAAAAAAGATTAAAATAAATAGTAATTTCAAAAAATGAAAAAAAGGACTCTAGCACACGAAAATGATTGGTATTATAATAATTACATTATGAGATTACTGATTGTAGAAGACGAGAATGATTTAAGAAACATTGTCAAAAAAAGGCTTGTCAAGGAACATTACAGTGTAGATGCCTGTGGGGATGGTCTGGAAGCGATGGATTATATCGATATGACTTCCTACGATGGTATTATTCTTGATATCATGTTGCCGGGAAAGGACGGATATGAAATCTTAAGAGAATTAAGGCAACGAGAAGATGATACACCGGTTCTGTTACTGACAGCAAAAGACAGCATTGAAGACCGTGTCAAAGGACTGGATCTTGGTGCCGATGATTACCTGATCAAACCATTTGCATTTGAAGAACTGCTTGCAAGAATCCGTGTCATGATGCGTAGAAAGCCACAATTTACATCCAATCAACTAAAAATAGCAGATCTTATTCTGGATCGTGACACAAGAAAGGTTACAAGAGCCGGAAATGAAATTGATCTTTCTGCAAAAGAATTTATGGTTCTGGAATGTCTTATGCGCAACAAAAATATCGTAATGACAAGACAGCAGATTGAACAGAATGCGTGGGACTTTGATTTTGAAGGTGGTTCCAATGTGATCGACGTATACATTCGTTATTTGCGAAAAAAAATCGATGCACAATATGAACAAAAACTCATCCACACTGTTCGCGGTGTCGGATATGTAATGAGGGAAAACGAATGAAACAGATGACGATCAAGAAAAAAATTACGCTATGGTACACCGGAATCATCGCCGTAGTTCTTGGGACTATTCTAGTTCTCGTCCTTCTTTTTGTGGATAGGGTTGGAATTTCTGCGACAGAAGAAGAAATCAGTGCCGCAGTGACTGGATTCTCTTCAAATATTAATTTTCAGGATGATTCCTTTTATCTTGACGGCGATACCGAATTTTACGATAACGGTATTATGTTTTGTATTTATGACAAAAACGGACGATTACTTTATGGAACGATTCCAGCCCAATTTCCAGAAGAAACTATCCTCATGTCGAATACACCGCGAACGATAAGCGAATCAAATCGAAAATGGATGGTATATGACAGCGTTTACACTTACGGTGATGATGACGAAATGTGGGTACGAGGAATTACCTCCGTACATTCTATAGAACTTTTCATGCAGACATCCGAGAAAATGTTGTTGATTGTATTCCCATTACTCATTATTCTGATCGGGGCCATCGGATATTTTATGATCAAGCAGGCATTGAGACAGGTGGATCTTATCTGCGATGAAGTTGAAAACATCAGCAATGGAAAAGATCTTTCCAAACGCTTGTCTCTGCCAAAAGCAAAAGATGAATTATACGAATTGTCGAAGAAATTTAACGAAATGTTCGAGCGCTTGGAATTTTCGTTTGAGAAGGAACGTCAATTCACATCAGACGTATCCCATGAATTGCGGACTCCCGTTGCTGTTATCATTTCCCAGTGTGAGTACTTATTGGAAAATGAAAACTTATCTGCGGAAGATAAGGAAGAGATTGCAGTCATCTTAAGGCAGGCAAAACGAATGTCAAAGCTGACAAGCGAAATGTTAATGATCGCCAGAAACGAACAGGATGAGCAGCATCTGATGGAAAAACTGGATTTTGGATTATTAAGCGAACTTGTAATAGAAGAACTGCAGACAAAAGCACAGGAAAAAAATATTGAGATTACCCTGCGAAAGCAGGACGACTTATTTATGAACGGCGACCAGACATTGATTTTGCGTATGATGATGAATTTAATAACCAATGCCATCAATTACGGAAAAACAAATGGACATATTCATGTTATCCTGAAGGTCGAAAATGACCAGATTATCGGTGAAGTGAAAGATGATGGTATTGGAATAAGTGAGGAACACCTGGACAAAATCTGGGAACGTTTCTATCGCATAGACAAAAGCCGTTCCAGAGAAAATGGCGGTACCGGTCTCGGCCTTTCTATG
The DNA here is from genome assembly GCF_040096555.1 of Coprococcus intestinihominis. NCBI lineage: Bacteria > Bacillati > Bacillota > Clostridia > Lachnospirales > Lachnospiraceae > Coprococcus > Coprococcus intestinihominis. The sequence continues at coordinate 3,133 of NZ_JBBMEK010000318.1, forward strand.
GTGCGCTGGATTGTAAACCTCCACAATGGAACCATTCACGTCGAAAGTATCGAAGGTATCGGAACGAGTTTTATTTTCCGATTTCCGAAAATATAATGAGTACAGCTATCGTAATCTATTTTGGAAAATGGATAAAATCTGTCATTCCGATAAACCCAGTGTTTTCAATGGTTTGAGGAGAATTTAACAAAAGTTAGCAAGAATTCTCCTTCCTCTACAGGTGGGAGATGAATTGCAGAAAAAAGAAAATAGAACG
>NZ_JBBMEK010000319.1:0-3383 GCF_040096555.1 Coprococcus intestinihominis
GATTTTTCTAAAGTAAAGATTGAGCCTTTGTTTGAGGAAATGGTAGACTTTGATACATTCAGCAAGTCAGATTTCCGCGCAGTAAAGGTTAAAGAGTGTGTTGCAGTACCGAAGTCAAAGAAACTGTTACAGTTTACTCTTGATGACGGAACAGGCACAGATAGAACCATTTTAAGCGGTATTCATAGCTTTTATGAGCCGGAGGAACTGGTTGGAAAGACTCTTATCGCTATCACAAATCTTCCACCGAGAGCGATGATGGGCATTGACTCTTGCGGTATGCTCCTCAGTGCTATTCATGAAGAAGAAGGCGAAGAAAAGCTTCATCTTCTGATGGTAGATGACCACATTCCGGCAGGTGCAAAGCTCTATTAAGATGAGAAACTGAGCCTTGCGGCGGTGTGCGCTTGCGAACACCGACATAAGGCGAAAAACGCACGGAGACGCCAGTCGACGTGATGTAAAGATGTACCGTTTTACCAAATAGACGGGACGTACTTCATTTGATAAAAAACTAAAAAACAGCGATTTACATCAAACTTACATCAATTGATGCAGAAATCGGTGCAAGCAAGAAAAAATCGCATAATTAGTGCAATGAGTGGGCAATTCCAATCGGAGTTGCCCATTTTTAAAACAAACAGAAATATAAATCGGAAGTTTTTTAAGTAAATTACAACTCTACGGAGCATAGAAACCGCTAAAACTCACCATATTCTACGTTACGTGGGTGTAAATAAACAGTGGGAATTTATACAATGAATCCAGAAAGGAGGACACGAACCTATGGACCAAATTAAGATAGGTAAATTTATTGCTGAAGAAAGAAAAGCAAAAAAATATACTCAACGGGAATTGGCAGATAAGCTTAGTATCAGCGATAAAACAATCTCAAAATGGGAAAGGGGTAATGGTTTCCCAGAAGTATCATTGTTACTTCCACTTTGCAATGAACTAGAAATTACAGTAAATGAACTTCTATCTGGTGAAAGATTGCAAGCGATGGATTATAAAAAGAAAGCGGAGGAAAATATGGTGAATTTAGTGAAAGAAGCTCAAGAGAGTAAAAAGAAGATTATAATGTCTGCAATGGTTAGTGTTTTGGTAATTGTTGCAGCAGTACCTTTATTTGTTGTTGCGGGAATGTTTGAAATGCAGGTATGGACCAGAGTGCTATTGATGGGGATTGGATTTGTAATAATGGTAATGGGAATCGCTATTGCATGTGTATTAGACAGAGAAGCAGGAGCCTTTGAATGTCCTGAATGCAAGGAGCGATTTGTTCCTGATATGAAATCCTATGTTATGGGACCTCATACAATTACCAAAAGAAAGTTAACTTGTCCAAAATGTGGATGTACAAAATATTGCAAACATGTTTTAACCAGATAAGGTGAAACTTTCAGTTTGCCAACTTGCCCTTTGAGAGAGGAGAAATCCCTTTCTCAAAGGGCTTTTTCTATTTATACGGATATTCGCAAACTACAAGATAAAGCCAAAACTTCATATACTCTAAGTACAAGGAGGTTGAGGTTTGGCTATGAATAACAGTTTAGCAGAAGTACACCCGGAGCTTGTTTCGGAGTGGTCGAAAAAGAATTTAACGCTTACGCCTGATGACATTACTTTCGGTTCAAATAAAAAAGTATGGTGGAGAGGTGCTTGCGGTCATGAATGGCAGGCAAGCGTTAAGGCTCGTTCTAATGGAGAGAAATGTCCGATATGTTCCAGTGCGAGAGTGATTGCAGGTATTAACGATTTGGCGACATTAGAGCCACTATTGGTAAAGCAGTGGTCGAAAAAGAATAAGATAAAACCGGCAGAGGTTTCTATTGGTTCTCATAAGAAAGTGATTTGGAGATGTGAGAAAGGACACGAGTGGGAAGCTGCCGTTAAGAGCAGGACAATAAATAAAACAGATTGCCCGTATTGCTCCCATAACAAAGTGTTGGCAGGATTTAATGACCTTGCAACACTTCTGCCTGATATAGCAGCCGAGTGGTCGGACAGAAATTATCCGTTACTTCCAACTCAGGTTACGGTCTTTGCCAATTGTAAGGCTTGGTGGAAATGTAAGGATTGCGGCAGAGAGTGGAACACCCTTATTTCTACCCGTTCTGGTGGCAGTAAATGCCCGTATTGCAGTGGGTACATATTTCTGAAAGGGTTTAACGATTTGCAGACAACACACCCTGAAATTGCTTCGGAGTGGTCGGGGAAGAACTTGCCTTTGAAATCTGATGAAGTAAATGCAAAGTCGAGGAAAAACGTCTGGTGGAAGTGCAGAAAATGCGGTAATGAGTGGAAATCCGTTGTCAATGCCCGTGTGAGAGGTACGGTATGCCCCGTTTGTGCAGAGAGAGAAGTCCTTGCCGGATATAATGATTTGGCGACAACAGACAGTCAGCTTCTTAGCGAATGGGATTATGAAAAGAATAAATGGAAGCCGACAGAGGTATCACGAACTTCAGCAAAGAGAGCGTGGTGGAAATGTAGGCACGGTCATTCATGGAGTATGAAGATAAATGAAAGGACGATATTGAATAAAGGCTGCCGAATTTGTGAGCAGGAGTATTTGTCATTATTTCCTGCTTTGGCGGTCAGCTATTATTCTAATAAGAAAGGCTTGAAAGCAGAACTTGGTTCTGACCGATTGCTTGGAGTTCCGCTTGAAACATACATACCTTCAGAAAAGTTGGCTATTGAGTCGGGAAGTGCTGACGAGAATATAGAAATAATGAAAGCGTATATGTGTAAGCAACGAGGGATAAGGCTGATTAAGCTGCCGATGAAAGGCACTGAACTGGATTATGCCGACAGCTTAAAAAGAGCTTTTCAGAACCTACATATATTTATTTCTTCTGATACAGAGGAAGATGTGGAGATAATCAAAAATACATTTGAAAGATGGAGGGACAGCCAATGAGAGAGAAAACCTATCATCTATACTTAAATGAAGAAGAACGAAGCCGAGTGATACAATCGCTCATTGAACTGAAGAACAATTTAGCAGCTCAGGGACGATACACCGATGCAGTAGATGATGTTCTATGTAAAGTGCTTGAAGCAAAGAAAAAGAAATTGAAAATTGAATACATTTAGAACGTGTTTTGCCGTCTGTTTCCTAACCGGAGCAGGCGGCTTTTTTAATTTCCAAAAATTTTTTTGAAATATTTTTGGAAAAGCGGAGATTTTGGGTGTGCATTTCATACCCCTTTGTCCAAATGAGTGAAGGGGTTCATTCCGGATAGCAAAAACGGAAGCCTTTTCGCTTGAAAATTGAATAAGTCATTCACTAAGACTTTATTTCTGATGATAGCCACTTTAGCAGGTACGCCGTGATTTCTGTATTTCAGAATAGCGAGAACTCCGGTTATGAGTAT
>NZ_JBBMEK010000320.1:0-3360 GCF_040096555.1 Coprococcus intestinihominis
TGCTTTGATGCCAAGGAATGTCGGACATCCAATTTTCCGATACAGAATATCCATGAGCATCAGGTGGTGTTTATGCGGGATTTTGAGGCTCAGGGCGGTGTGGCTTTTCTGATTTTATACTTTACGTCAGCAGACAGATATTTTTATCTGCCTTATGAACAACTGGCTGTCTTCTGGAACCGGTCAAAAACCGGTCATGCCAAGCATTTTAAAATAGAAGAACTGGATACGCAATATGAACTGACTTGTAATGGATGTTATATTCATTATCTGGAGGCCATTCAGAAAGATCTTGATACACGTGAGTTCTAAATTTGAGGGAGAGAAAATGACCCTGAATTGGGACAGGCCAAATGACATCACTTGACAATTGAGGAAAGGTATATTATAATTAGTTTCACGTATTATCAAATTAGCAGACTAAAGCGTTTGCAGTAAAGGAGCCTATTATGGATAGTTTATTACATACTCCGGAAGGTGTCAGAGACATTTATAATGAAGAATGCAGCAAGAAGAATGCATTGTCAGCCAAACTTGACAGAATTCTGAAGCTGTATGGCTATAAGGATATACAGACACCGACATTTGAGTTTTTCGATATTTTCAACAGAGAAAGAGGATCTGTGCCGTCACGCAATATGTACAAGTTCATAGACAGAGACGGTTCTACACTGGTTCTGAGACCGGATATCACACCGTCTATTGCGAGAGCTGTGGCCAAGTATTTTAAGGAAGAGACGATTCCTCTTCGTTTTTCTTACTGTGGCAATACATTCATCAACAATTCAAGCTTGCAGGGCAAGATGAAGGAGACGACCCAGTTGGGTGCCGAGCTGATCGGAGACCGTGACATTGAAGGGGATGCAGAAGTGGTAGCCCTGGCTATTCATCTGCTGCTTGAATCAGGTCTGACGGATTTTCAGCTGGATATCGGCCATGTAGGACTCTTTAAGGCGTTGGTGGCAGAAGCCGGGATGGATGAAGAGACAGTCAGTCAGCTGAGGGTACTGATCGAGAGCAAGAACTATTTTGGTGTGGAAGCCTTAGTTGAGAAATTGACGTTGTCTGATGAGACTGCAAAGCTTCTTTTGAAACTGCCGGAACTTTTCGGTTCAGGAGATATTATCGCTGAAGCTCGAAGCATGACGTGCAATGCTGAGGCACTTAAAGCGTTGGATGAGATTGAAAAACTGTGTCAGCTGATTGCGGAATATGGTTTTGAAAAATATATTACTATTGATTTAGGTATGCTGACAGAGTATGATTATTATACAGGGATGATTTTCAGGGGATATACATATGGAACCGGTGATGCGGTTGTCAAGGGTGGACGTTATGACCATCTGATCGGTCAGTTCGGCAAGGATGCAGCCAGTGTGGGTTTTGCCGTCGTGCTGGATGAGCTGATGCTGGCACTTTCCAGACAGAAGATTGATATTCCGACAAATGAAGAAGCAACGATGGTGCTTTATGAACCGGAGTATCGCAGTACAGCCATCCGCATTGCCAATGCACTGAGAAATATTAATCAGGCAGTCAGTATGATGAAGAAAGAGACAGATAGGTCTCTGAATGACTATAAGGCCTACAGCAGACGCTATCATATTGCTCATATTTTATATGTTGACCAGGATAAGGAACTGACGAAAATAGACATATCTGATGATTCGGTCCGGAAGATGCCGGTTTCTGAATTTTAGAGACAGAGGAAATGGAGGAAGATATAAGATGAAGTATTTGACATTTGCTCTGGCTAAAGGCCGTCTGGCAAAGAAATCGCTGGCATTATTTGAGCAGATCGGGATTTCAATGGATGAGATGAAGGATCCCGATACAAGAAAACTGATTTTTGTGAATGAAGATCTGAAGATCAAGATGTTCCTGGCCAAGGCATCGGATGTACCGACTTATGTGGAATATGGTGCAGCAGATATTGGTGTGGTGGGCAAAGATACATTGTTGGAAGAAGGACGCCGTTTGTACGAGGTGCTGGATCTGGGATTCGGTAAGTGCAGAATGTGTGTCTGTGGTCCGAAGTCAGCGGCCGAGTATCTTCAACATCAGGAGCTGATCCGTGTGGCGTCCAAGTACCCGAATATTGCAAAGGATTACTTTTACAACAAGAAGCATCAGACCGTAGAGATCATCAAACTCCACGGCTCTGTGGAACTGGCACCGATTGTTGGGCTGTCTGAAGTGATTGTGGATATTGTGGAGACAGGAACAACCCTGAAGGAGAACGGACTGGAAGTGCTTGAGGAAATCTGCCCGCTTTCAGCAAGAGTTGTTGTGAATCAGGTCAGTATGAAGATGGAGAATGAGCGGATTATGAAGCTCATCAGAGATATTAAAACGGTCATCTGAGAACGGATTGAGAGCCGAATAGAGGAAGGTTGTATGGAGCAAACATCAGTGGGAGGCATAGAACAATGAAGATTACAAAAGTGACAGAAGATGCAGTGGCAACATTGCTGGATGATTTATTAAAGCGAAGCCCGAATAACTATACAGGTTATGCAGATAAGGTACAGGCAATTATTGATGATGTGAGAGAACGCGGAGACGAAGCACTTTTTGAGATGACGAAGCGGTTTGATGGTGCCGATTTAAACGCCGACAATATCCGTGTGACACAGGCAGAGATTGACGAGGCATATACCCTTGTGGATGCATCATTGATTGAAGTTATCCGCAAAGCCATGACCAATATCCGTGTTTACCATGAGAAGCAGCGTCAGTACGGATGGTTTGATACGACACCGGATGGAACGATTCTCGGACAGAAGGTGACACCACTTCAAAGTACAGGTGTTTATGTTCCGGGAGGCAAGGCTGCTTATCCGTCTTCTGTTCTGATGAATGTGATTCCTGCCAAGGTAGCAGGTGTTGAGAAGATTGTCATGGTGACGCCGCCGGGCAAAGACGGCAAGGTGAATCCGGGTACTTTGGTGGCAGCCAATGAATCCGGCGCTGATGAGATTTACAAAGTTGGCGGTGCACAGGCGATTGCAGCACTGGCTTTTGGTACAGCTTCTGTTCCTAAGGTAGACAAGATCGTGGGACCGGGCAATATTTACGTGGCGCTGGCCAAGAAAGCTGTTTACGGCTATGTCAGCATTGATTCTATTGCGGGACCAAGCGAGATTCTCGTGATCGCTGATGAGACAGCTAATCCGAGATATGTGGCTGCAGATCTTTTGTCACAGGCTGAGCATGATGAACTGGCCTCAGCTATCCTTGTGACAACCAGTGAGAAGCTGGCAGGGGAAGTGCAGAAAGAAATTGAAGGCTTTACACAGGTGCTTTCCAGAAAAGCCATTATTGAGAAGTCTCTGGAGAATTACGGCCATATCCTGATTG
>NZ_JBBMEK010000321.1:0-3358 GCF_040096555.1 Coprococcus intestinihominis
CCTGCGTCATTCCAAGGGCTTTTCTCTTTCCGGCAATATATTTTCCAATCTTAACTGTATCCATGGCAATCCTCCTTTTTACCTTTTCAGTATAACATGACCAGCTAAAAATCAACACCTCTCCGTGGTAGAATTGCCATGGATGCCCCATAGTTACAATAAATTTGCCAATTCAAAATAAATATCTCTGTCACAAACGTGATTGTCAGATCAGCACAAACTTATCTGCTTTCCTCTTCGGTGCCTTTGGCGCCTCCTCCGCTGCATTGTATCCCAAAGCTATAATTCCCACCAGTTCACCATGTCCCGGTGCAAATTCATCTCTGAGATCCTTTGTCATATGAGCCTGGTTTGCTGCTGTCATCCAACAGCTGGACACACCATGGTCATAGGCACTGAGAACCAGATTCTCCATGGAAGCTGCAACACTCTGAACAACACCTTCATCCAGAAGGGCCCATGTATAATCCGGCTTGTCCCTGAAAGCCAGTACTACCGCAGGCGCCCCGCCAAGTGTACTGATGAACGAAAGTGTCGTCTTTACAACTTCCGGGTGAGCAGAAAAACGTTCTTCCAGATGCGGTCTATCCCTGTCAGAAACAACGCTCATCATTTCTTTCAATCTTGTCATCTTCTCAGGTGTACGGATAACCACATAATACCATGGCTGGAGATTCACTCCCGATGGTGCCCACAGGGCCGCATCTACAATTTCTTTCAAAATTTTGTCATCCACCGGTGTATCCTTGAATTTTCTCACCGACCTGCGTCCGTACACAACATCTTTAAACTCCATAAACATTACCTCCTGTAATCTCTATTCTTTATATTTTACCGGCGGAATCAATCGCCGGTTCCCCTTAAACTTAAAACCCGACAATATCTATTCCCACACCTTCGGCTGATACTGCATATTCGATACATTATAAACCGTAATAAAGGCTTTCGGATCCTCACGATTGATATACGCCATCAGTTTCTGATATTCGCTCTTATCAACAATCGTGATAATCTCATTGTGTTTTTCTTTATTATAAGCGCCAATGGCCTCATAAATCGTTGCGCCGCTGTGCAGCTCATGAATAATAAACTGTCTCAGGGCTTCTTCCTTCTCTGTAATAATGCAGACTCTGCGCTTGATATTGTGGTCAAAAATAAAATGATCCAGCACAATGCCGTTGAAATAAGTGCCGAGAATACTCAGAACTACAGTCTTTTTGTCATAGACAAGAGCTGCCGACAATGCCACACACATGCCTGAAAGTGACATGGCTTTCCCCAACTCCATCCGAAAATATTTATTCATGATCTTGGCAACAATATCAAGACCGCCGGAAGATGCATTACGGTTAAACAAAATGCTTAATCCCACGCTGACAACCAGAATATAGCAAATCACATCCAGCTCCTGACTACCTGTCATGGAATCATAATCCGCAAATATTTTCTCAAAAATACCGATAAAAACCGGCAGCATAATGCTTGTATAAACGGTTTTCACACCGAATTCCCTGCCGCATGTCAAAAATCCGATGATCAGCAGCACCACATTCAGAATCATGGTAATCGCTGACAAGGGCAACGGCACAAAATTCGACAAGACAATACCCAGACCGGAAATACTGCTGACAGACGTATGACTCGGTACAAGGAAAAAATAAACTGCTGCTGCAATGATCGCCACTGCTGCCGTCAGAATGATAATTTCCTTTATAACTTCATTAAAATTGATTTTCTTCATAACACAACTTTCTCCTTCTACCCTATACCTTATCCGCTAACCCAGCACTTGTCAATCTTTTTTCATTCTAAGAACAAAGTGTGCGCTTGTCGCACACTTTCGCGCGTGAGCGAATAGCACCGCTATATATTCCTCTCCGCGAACTGCGCTTTCTGGCACACAGTGCCTTTTTATTTTATAGGGAATTCCAACGGAAATTCTTATTACATAAAAAAAGCCCCATACTATTCTTGTTACAGAATTGTATGGAACTTTTTTTCTAAATACTTTTAATTAGCCGAAGTATCTCTTCAGCAGACCTTCGAATGCCTTGCCATGTCGGGCTTCGTCGCGGGCCATCTCATGAACTGTGTCGTGGATAGCATCCAGGTTCAGCGCTTTCGCACGTTTCGCAAGGTCAAACTTGCCTTCTGTTGCGCCGTGTTCAGCGTCCACTCTCATCTCCAGATTCTTCTTCGTGCTGTCTGTGACAACTTCACCGAGAAGTTCTGCAAACTTCGCTGCATGTTCAGCCTCTTCATAAGCGGCTTTCTCCCAGTATAAACCGATCTCAGGATAGCCTTCTCTGTGCGCCACACGCGCCATTGCCAGATACATACCTACCTCTGAACATTCACCTTCGAAGTTCGCTCTTAAATCAGCCATGATATCTTCAGGTGCACCCTGAGCAACACCTACAACATGTTCTGCAGCCCATGTCTTATCACCGGACTGTTCTTTGAACTTGCTGGCCGGTGCCTTACAGACTGGACAAAACTCCGGAGCGTTTTCACCTTCATAAACATAACCACATACTGTACAAACCCATTTCTTCATAATTATAATCTCCTTTTCTCGATATGATTTTATATTAGTGTTTCGTTTTATTTTTAAATAACAGTAATCATTACTGTTATCGTTATAATACACGATATCTACGCTTTTGTCAATCACTTTTTATCATTTTCTCAAAACTTTTTTATCATTCTGACAGTTCAAACTTTCTCCGGTAATTTCGCTGCTCCAATTCATTTATCTCTCCAAAACTACTTTCAGCGCTGCGATTAATTTTTCATTATCCGCATGGCTTTTGACTGCAATCCTGAAATATCCCTCCGAAAGATTTCTGTAGTTGCTGCAGTCACGAATCAGTATGCCTGCTGCAATCAAACGTTCCTTTAAGTCCCTATCTGCTTTCAGTAATATATAATTAGCTGCGCTTTTCCAATACTGTACCCTCAGTGTATCCAATTCCTGATACAAATATTCTTTTTCTTTTCTGATATACTGCACAGTTTCTTTGACAAAATCATCCTCTTTGAGGGCTGCTTTGCCTGCTGCACTTGCCAGAACTGACACATTCCATGGCGGCCCTGCCTGATACATCCGATCGATCAATTCTGTATCCGCTGTCAAACCAAATCCCAGACGGACACCAGCCATGGCATACATCTTTGTAAAAGCCTTCAATATCATTAAATTTGGATATTCCTTCAGCTTTTCAACTAAAGAATTTTCTTCTTCACGTCCTGTAAAATCCATGAAACACTCATCCAGAAACAACCGGATTTTATTGTCTTTGCAGCATTCAGCAATTGATGCTAAAATCTGTACCGGTATCAGAACCCCAGTCGGATT
>NZ_JBBMEK010000322.1:0-3342 GCF_040096555.1 Coprococcus intestinihominis
CAGGAAGATAGCAAAGCCAGCCGAGCCAGTCAACGGTCAAGATGAACGGCGCATTTCATGCGCCGCCGTTGACAGTCACGCCCGTCTTTGCTAAAAAGTAATCAAGGCGGGAAAGCCCTAAAATGGCTTCCCGCCCATTTCAATTTTTAGAAAAGAAACGCTCCAAAATCAGAAAGAGAGCGTCCAAGCACTTTGAGGGATTGGCCGCCTTGTCCACCCATTCAGCGGGACAGCGGGCGGAGGTCAAGGCCGGGTGTAAACCCGTTCATTTCAGCTTAGAAACCCTTCATAAAACGGGCTTATTTAGCGATATAAGGCTTTATAATAGAGAAGGAGTGAAACTTCTATTCAAGTTTAGAAACGCCTTCCATTAGTCCGAAAGAGACCTTAGAAAGAGAATTAAATCGTAAAGTATCAGGGAAAGAAATTCAACCGACTTTGGAGAGAATAGAGCAAAAAATGGTTCAAAATCAACACCAAGAAACCCCTGAATTTAAAGCAATTCAACAAAAATTGGAAAGCTTGCAGCTACCTACACCACCAATACCCAAAACACCTAAACTTCCAGGACTTTAAACCTTAAAAAAGGAAAAGAGTAGTTACCAAAAAACGGTAACTACTCTTTTTTTATAAAAACCTTTCCTCATGTTTGAAAAGCTGATCGAGAAATAAAGCACACAACGGTATTCTTTCTTTTTTCAGTTGGTACATTTTGCAGTCTGTAACGTGTCATTTACTGTTTGTTACCTTAACATATCCAGTCGAAAACACAAGGGTATATAAACGAGCAAGCTCGCCCTTGTGTTTTCTTTGTGTCTATGTTGCGTTCTCGTCACAGCAAACGACACGAACACACTGGCGAAAATGAACCAACAAAACGAAAAAAGAAAGGAGCGTATACTTCACAGACGGTGTTAAGGATACTTACCAGATGAAACCGTACATTGCACCGACCGCTGCTGAGTTGGAACAATTTCTTTCCTCTCTAAATTAAATCTTGCCGAAGCAGTGATGTGTCAGACTTTCCTGACACATCGCCGCTTTGCACTTCACAAAATCCGCTGCCAGGAGGTGATGAAATGAGTATGGTAAATGCTGACTCCGTTCAGCTATTCGCAATGCTGAAAAAAATGCAGGATTCCATTTCCTCCATCGAAACTACCAAAAAATCTGTAAAGATGAAATATGAACAGTTAGGTGCTGGATGGCAAGATAAAAAATACAACGAGTTGGGCGTGGTTGTAAGAGACTGCAACAAGGCTCTCAATGACATATTGGTAATTATGCTTCAAGCAGAAAAATATGTGGCTTTACTCGCCAAGAGCCTTAGTGAATACGAAAGTGTTCAACTAGGATCTACAAATGGAATATCTGCAAGCACACCTCAGACCAGTAGTTTTGCTGTTACACCATCAAGTGCAGATACAACCACCTTTGAGTCAAATACCTTTGGTTCTAATCTTGCATTTGTTCAAGACAGACTATCAGCTGAACGATATTTTTCCCGTGGAAATCACTATGAAGAATATCGAGATTATTGGGAGAACGGGAACTATACCTTTTCTCGAAATGAAAATCCAGAACTCGTATACGTTAGAGCAAGGGATATTGAAGGAGTTTATCTCAGTGACCGAGAACTTGGGAACCCGGAAGGATTTTGGACACGGAATGGTCGAGAGGGATGGTCGAGAGAAAACATTCTAAGGCGAGCTTCGCACATCCAAGATGTTCGTCAAAATACTGAGTCAGGAATGTCTTTGGATGAGCTTTCACAAAACCCAGTGTTAGATGATACCATTCGTAGCTATTACAATAATCCTGTCCAGGTTGCGCAGGTAGGTTCTTATTATGTATTTCAGAGTGATGGGCGACATCGAACACTTGCAGCTCAATCGCTTGATACATATATCCCGGTTTTAGTAACAGGTAGCTACACTCGAAATGATTAACAAATGAGGAGGTGAGTGTTTGAGCAACGTAAATGCTGATGCAACTCAATTACTGACAATACTGAAAAATATGCGGACCTCCATTTCTTCTATCGAAACTACAAGAAGTTCTGTGAAGATGAAATATCAGCAATTGGGAATTGGATGGAATGACAAGAAGTACGATGAGCTGGGAACTATCGTAAAAGATTGCAACAAAGCCCTGAATGATATTTTACAGATTATGCTTCAGGCCGAAAAATACGTTGCTTCACTTGCCAAAAGTGTACAAGAATATGATAATGTTAATTTGGACACTCCTTCTGCACGAAATTCTTTCCTCCAGGGTCTGCAAACACCTAATGTTGGTAATTCGTCTTATCAGTATTGCCTTGGCGTGCTAACCCAAGGTAGCACACCAGACGGATATATCGCTGTTATATCACAACGCCATGAAAATGCAGAGCAGAATGTCAGAGAAGTGTTTGACCATTTCGCTGGTAAACTGATGATACAAGATTCTGAATATCCACCGGATCAGACAGCACATTACTCACCGGGAAATTATATAGGGCATTCACGAGGAGTCTACTACAATGCAGCTTCTGATATGACAAATCCAAGAGGTGCAGGAACAACTTATTTCCACGAGCTTGCTCACATGATCGACCATGCTTCGTGCAACTATCGGAGCAATCTATCCAATACTCCAGAATTTGCTGAGGCACTGGTTGAGGACGGACAAAGAATCCTGAGCTTATATAACAATCTTCCAGTGGAAAAGCAAACTGCTTTTCTGACCCGTATTAGGCAGGATTCAGCTCACTCCTTCTCGGACTTAATTGATGCGACAACAAATGGTCAATTGCACGGAAATTATGGTCACTCAAGGAACTATTGGACGAGACCGGGCAATCTACAAGCAGAAGCCTTTGCCCACTTTTTTGAAGCGTCTATGGGAGACCAAGGCAAATTAGAGCTATTAGCAAATTTCTTTCCTACAGCGTTTGGTATTTTTTCTTCAATGATTGATTCTATTAGACCAGATAATCATGTTAGGGTCTTGAGCAGAGAAAGGTAGGTGCATACAATGGACAAAAACAAGAGCGTTGCAGATTTTATGAATAGCTTCCTTAATACACCTGAACCGAAAATTGATAATGAGTATTATGAAATCGAAGAACAGTATTTTCGGCAATTCGGTCATGGTGTCCCAAGGGAAATGTTGCCTGATAGCATTTCAACGGAACAAATTAAACAAGCCATGAAAAAATGCATTCTTTCCAAAAAGGATAATCTCTTTGAACTATTAGGCATCATTATCAACGATAATTATTTACTAAGACTTCCCATACCTAAAATGGGCTTCGCACCTTGAAAATTCAATACTTCAGCTAACAAAATAGCGATTTAT
>NZ_JBBMEK010000323.1:0-3335 GCF_040096555.1 Coprococcus intestinihominis
AAACCGACAATTCTGTCGTGTAACTGACCGATGTAAGACCGGTATCAGTCTTTATATAAACCAGATAATCCTCTATCATATCCCTGCTAATTTCTGTGAAATGCCTTACTTCTGGAAACCGATCATACATGAAGCCAGCAAAACGACGAAATCCACGCAATTCACCTTTGATACTCCCCATTGCCTTTGTCTGGCAGTGACTATACAATATTCTCTTTATTATCTCTTTAAATTCTTTCTGCCTGATCTCACGAAAATCTAATCTATATCTGCCACGAATCGGATTACTCCTTGGCACAATATCCAACTTTCTCATATCCCATACATCTTTTTCATTTTCTGGAATATCTGCTGTTTTGCTCTTCACAACATACTCATAATACATTTTCAGAAAAGAAACCTGAGCACTACTTTGTTGTTCAACACTCCGCCTATCCGGTCTATTTCTTCTGACGTACAGTGCCAATCCTTTTTTATATAAAAATGCTTTATAGGTTCTCTCCAGTTCTTCCCATTTTTTATCAGTGATGCTGCTACAACTTGTACACTTCTCATTCAGAAATTCTTTCAATAGATCAAATCTGTAAATATCATTTACTACTGTTGATAATGATAAACGTCTGCATCTATCGTCGATATACCCATAAATCTCATCCTGTATCTTTTCATTAAGAATCTCTGATATGTAGTACACCCTGTTTTCCTTCCATTTCAGCCCTTCCAACTGTTTTTCTGTAGCTTGTTGATAACAGTCATAAGAAATCACATTAATATTACCTTTCATCGTCTTCTGCTCCTTTCAATTTAAATGACTGATTCCTTGAAAAATATTTATCTTCAGCCGATACAATACGTTCCGGCATGAAATCAATGTATTGTTTTGTCATATTCTCACTTGAATGTCCCAGATAATCTCGTACCCCTTGTATAGAAACTCCATTTCCGTACATTGAAGTCGCAAGGTTATGTCTGTAATCGTGTGCTCTAAAAATATAATCTCCGCAGTCAATCCCACGAGCCTTACACTCCCGAATCATCTGATTTGAAAAAGTCTGTCCACTAAATGCACCACCCTTTTTATTTTTGAATAAATACTCCCCATTTTTTATTCCGTGCTTTTTTTCATAATCATTCACCAGTTCTACTAATATACTAGGAATCGGAATGACTTTTTCTCTCCGCATTTTGCTTTGATATATACGCATCCAACTCTCATTGCCTTGTGAATAAAAGGCTCCCGATTTTATTGTGCAAACCTCGCTTTTCCTAATTCCTGTACAAAACAAAATCAAATACATCAACTGTAAATGCTCTGGGAATGTCGGCAGCTCCTTAATCAGATGAGCAATTGTTTTTTCTGGAACACTTCTTTCATTGTGTTCCGGAAAACCTTTTTTTAAAAATCGTTCCGGATAAAACTTCAACACTTCAATATTTTTCATCTTCAAAAACTGTAGAAATGTATGCACATGCGTAACATATCGATTGAACGTGGAATACTTAATATCGGACTCATCCAAAACAGACAAATAATCCACTATATCTTGCATATCCAGTTCTGTTACTTTCTTACTCCGTCCGTCCAGATATTGTAGAAATTGTGAAATAAAACTTATAGTATTTCGGATATTTGATAAAGACAGATCAGATATTCCGACCAAATATTTTGCGTATAATTGTAAATACCAACGATTTTCTTTTTCGTGAATATTAATAAATGAAAGGCTTTTAACAGGTGAACTGGCATTGATTCTTGATTTATCAAACCGGAACCTATCCATATACCAAATACACGCCTGCCAATTTGTCTCTGGATCTGTTAGAAATAACGTTCTTCTCGCAAACTCAACAATCTTAGAAGCCTGTTTTTTTATAATTTCCGACTCCCTGTTCAAATACAGATAAAATCTGTTTTCATCTGCCTGTTCCATTTTTTCAATATCATCTATTCCGTACTTATCGCAAAACCGTATAAGTGCTTTTAATGGTTCTAAAAAATATCTTCGATGTCTTTGCACCATATCCATATTCAGAATTTCACACAATAATATCTTTGTCTGTCTCACCAACTGTGATGAATGTATCCCCGTTAAGTCCCATAACAAATCATTCTTATCGACCACCTGCCGGAAAGATTGTGCTTTCTTCTTATTGGGTACATACAGTAAAAACAATTTGTCTTGCTTAAAAAACTCCTGTTCTACAGAGAAGGGATTTCCTTGTGAATAGACATCCGGCATGTTTTCTATTTTTAAACGATCAAATAAGCTCAGTAATTCCGCTTTATATTTTTCTGAAATATCCTCTTTTTCAAGAGAATCCATATACATTTTTCTCGTTTCATAGTTAATATCTGCAGTACACTGTATATCTGTATACTGAAAAAATTTGTATAACCGGTTATAGTATTTTGCTTCTCCATTCGTAACTAAAGATATCTCTTCCTTTAATTTCTCAGATATTTTTTCCTGATATAACTTCGGAACAATTTTTAATACTGCCAAGGTAATCCCTCCTTCCTTTTACAGAAAATCTGCAATTTGATATAAATCTTCATTATTTGAGTAGTATTGATCTGTCGCTTCTATCAATCGTTCATTATTCTCACCCAAGTATTTAATGGTAGTTTCAACTTTCTTATGACCCAGGGCAAAACGAATGTCGTTCAAATCCCATCCTTCTTTTCTTCTTTCCTCTGCAAAATAGTGCCGGAGCTGATGCGGATGGGAATTGATATCCGTTTTTTGGGATAGCCTTTTCAACATACTATACACAGAATCCGCATCTAATGGCTCCCCTTTGTTTTTTCCAGTCAATTTTGTGAATAGATACTCCGAGTTCATCAGACTTTTCCGATTTTCAGAAATGTACTTAACCAAGAACTCAAAAGTTGTATTACTTAACAATGCCATTCTATATTCTGCATTTTTTGCCCTTGCCAAGTTGGTATTGGTTTCACGATACCTTACCCGAACCGTCCTTCTTTCAAAATCAATATCTTCGGTATAATGGATTCCCAGAATTTCTCCTAATCTAAGACCGGTTTCTGCCATCATTGCTATCAGTAATCGGTCTCTGTCATTCGTGCAGGCATTTATCAACGCCTGTATTTCTTCGGATGTTATTTCTTCCAGATTAGGTTCTTCTTCTCTAAGGAAACCTTTAAACGAATTCACTGCATTTTGATGATTTACTCCCATGCTGTCAAAATACGATATTTTTTTTACTCGTAAGACTTTAAGCATTGGCAAAACATCTTCCAGTGTCAAGAACTGGTAGTATCTGAAGACTGCACCAAGATACATATTGCAGGTCTTATTGCTCGTCTGTGTATT
>NZ_JBBMEK010000324.1:0-3229 GCF_040096555.1 Coprococcus intestinihominis
AAATCATATTTTTTACAAACACTTCTTCATATTGTCCGCATATTTTATTCCATGTATACTCCGCAGCCACACGTGCTTTTGCTTTTCGTCCCATCTCTGCAATCTGATTTTCATTCAACTGATCTGAACTGTCAATCAACTTTGCCAGTGAACCATCATCACGACTCCAGTATAAAGCACAATCTTCAGCTACCTCCCGGTTAAAACCAACGTCTACAAGGAGATTCAAATCTGTACTGCCCAATGCTTCAATAAGACTTGGATTTGTACCGCCCACTGTATGGCCATGAAAATAGGCAAAGGCATTTTCTCGAATCTTTTTTAATAATTCCTGATCATAAACAGTTCCGACGAATTTAATTCTTTTATCACGCTTAAAATGTAATTTTTCTTCCAATTCATTCAAGAATTTGTCATTAACATTCGTAATAAGCGCAAAGTCTTTCTTACTATGACTTTTCATAAATTCACGGATCATCACTTCAAAAGAGTTTTCTGGAACAAAACGTCCCACCACAAGATAATAATTCTTCTTAGTTAACCCTTTTTCCTTATACCAGTTGACCAATTTTTCATCATCATCGGTCAGCTTGCTTAATGTTAAATCAGCACCATATGCAATAAACGTTGTCTTTGGATTTCTGCCTTTGATTCCTTTGCCATCATAGCATGCATGAATATATTTCTCAATATTCACCGAATCACAGATTGCCAGATCAGAATATTTAACCATCATCTGCTCCGAAATCTTCCAATATTTGCGAATCGGCGCAGACCATTTTGCTCTCATCCATTCATGTCCATCCGGGTTCAGATAAACTTGACCGCCACGTTGATGGATTTCTTTATAAAAATGTTTTGCAAACGGGCCAATACGACAAGCCATGATATAAACAATTGGATGCTGAATATGATTTTTTCTGATATGTTCGCAACACATCTTTAATGCAGCCACGTCATAATAAATCGCCTGCGCCGAGCCAATCTGCGGAACATCGATTTTAAAACAATGCGCATTATGAAACTCAAATTCATGATCATTAATCAAAGCTGCACCTTCCAATTTGCTTTCATCCATATAGCCATCGCCATTGGCTTTACATGCAACATGATATTTTATTTTTTTGTTATATTGGTGGTATTCCGTCAATTTATATATAAAAGTCTCATATCCGCCATATGCACCTAATGATTTAGCTCCAACCAAGTAGACATGCTGTATATCTCTATTTTGATGCATCTTCTATTACCCCAAATAAATCATTCTAAAATTTAAATGTGTCCTTCAATCCTAACCATTTCTGGTCTTTATCGCTCAGATTCAATGCAGTACCATCTTCTAATGTATATCCCTCTGCATCTGCACTGCCTCTGTATTCGCCTTTCACCTTCGGCCATTCAATACCAATCTCTGGATCATTCCAGGCCATACCGCCTTCGTCATTCGGATGATAAAAGTCATCGCACTTGTAGCAGAATTCTGCTGTGTCACTGAGCACAAGGAAACCATGTGCAAAACCTCTCGGAATAAGAAACTGTTTCTTATTCTCTTCTGTCAGTTCAATGCCATACCACTTTCCATAGGACTCACTTCCGCTTCGAAGATCCACTGCCACATCAAAAACGGAGCCTTTGATAACACGCACCAGTTTTGTCTGTGGATACTGTTTCTGAAAATGAAGCCCCCGAAGTACACCCTTGGAAGACATCGACTGATTATCCTGCACAAATTGAATATGGATGCCATTTTCCTCCATATCTCTCTGACTATATGTCTCCATGAAATATCCGCGAGCATCACCATGAACCGCCGGTTCAATAACACAGAGTCCTTCAATACCGCCGACATTTTTTTCAACCTTGATCTGTCCCATTTCATCTATCTCCCATTTATATTAATATTGAATTTCTTTCAAGTAACGGCTTAAGGCATCCTGCCAAGTTGGAAGCGGAACAAATCCTGCCTCCACCAGTTTACCTTTAGCCAAACGACTATTAAACGGACGGGCAGCCTTGCTAAGTCCGTATTCTTCTGTTGTCACCGGCAGTACTTTTGTCTGATAACCGGCTTGACGATAAATTTCTTTTGTAAAGTCGTACCAGCTGATATAACCGCCCTCGTTGGTTGCATGATAATATCCATATTTATCCGTTTCACTCATATCTACCAATAATCTTGCCAGATCATAAGTGTAGGTCGGTGTACCAATCTGATCATTGACAACCCGAACCGTATCGTGTGTTTTTCCCACATTCAGCATGGTCTTAATAAAATTCTTGCCATTCACACCAAACACCCACGCAATGCGGACAATAAAATATTTCTCCAATATCTGACTCACTGCCAGCTCACCTTCCAGCTTTGTCTGTCCATAGACATTGAGCGGCGCATAATCCTTGCAGTCCGGCTGCCATGGATCGCTTCCCTGACCATTAAAGACATAGTCTGTGCTGATATAAATCATTTTACAATTCAATTCTTTACAGACATCTGCTATATTCTTTGTTCCGCCTGCATTAATTGCACGCACTTTATCAATGTTCGCTTCATCTTCTGCCAAATCCACTGCTGTCCATGCGGCGCAATGAAATACAACATCCGGATGAATCTCCGCTATAACATTATGAACAGCCTCTCTGTCCGTAATATCAAGCGTTCTGTAAGGTGCTCTCGTCACCGCTGATTCATCTGCAACACCGCTGTAGCACTCCTGAATATCCGATCCAACCCCTTCATGACCACGCTTCAGCAATTCATTCATTACATCGTGTCCCAGCTGGCCACCGACACCTGTCACAAAAAATCTCATATTCTTTCCTCCCGGTGTCAATTAACGATTGCTGTACATTTTTTCATAGTAGTTCTGATATTCGCCACTGATTATCGTCTCCCACCATTCACGGTTATTCAAATACCATTGAATCGTCTTCTTGATACCGTCTTCAAATTTTGTCTCCGGCAGCCATCCAAGTTCATTGTGGATCTTAGTCGGATCAATCGCATAGCGCATATCATGGCCTTTGCGATCCCCTACATGGGTAATCAGGCTTTCAGGTTTACCTAATTCCTTACAGATAATCCTGACAATTTCGATATTCTGTTTCTCGTTGTGTCCGCCTACATTGTAGACTTCACCTACACGTCCTTTATGAATGATCAGATCAATTGCTTTGCAATGATCTTCTACATACAGCCAGTCGCGGACGTTCAATCCCTCGCCGTAAACCG
>NZ_JBBMEK010000325.1:0-3175 GCF_040096555.1 Coprococcus intestinihominis
GTGGCTTATTCACTGAGATATGAAAGGTTGAAAAACCTTGAATTTTCAATAAAAAACACTTGATTATATGAGGAGGTGATTTCATGGCACAAACAAATTTAATTGGGAAAAATATTTTGGGCTATACTGTCAGCGAAAAACTCGGTTCAGGTGCATTTGGTACGGTCTATAAAGTCATCAAAACAAATGCTGCTGGTCAGTATGTTCGTGCGCTAAAACACATCACAATTCCAACTGAAAAACAATACTATTCTGTACTGAACTCCATGGGCGGTGATGTTTCCAAGGCAGACAGCTATTTCTCCCAAATGCTTAAGAATATTGTTTCGGAAATCAGAATCCTGAATGATCTCTCCGAGAAAGGTGTGCAACACATCGTCAGATATTACGAGAACGATATTCTTGTTACTGACTCACCGAGACGATATGATATTTTTATCCTAATGGAATATCTGACTCCCCTTGAAGATTTTATCCAAGGTACAGATTTTCTTGTCCGTGATGTCGTTAAACTTGGGTTGGACGTATTGAATGGACTCCAATCATGTCACAACAACGGTGTAATTCATCGAGATATAAAAGACGATAATATTTTCGTATCTGATAAGGGTGAGTATAAGATTGGCGACTTTGGCGTTTCAAAAGTTTTGAAGGATAGTTCCAAAGCCGAATCCCTAAAAGGTACACCAAATTTTCTCGCTCCAGAGGTATATCTTGGGAAAGAAGGTTACACAAAGTCTGTTGATCTATATTCCCTCGGTATTGTGCTTTACAGACTTCTAAACTACAGCAGAAATCCTTTCCTTCCTCGTTTCCCTGAACAATATTTTGCCCAGGATGAAGATGCCGCCTTTGAGGAAAGAATGAGTGGAAAAACACCTGATCTGCCTGCTCTTGGTGGAGAAGAAATTGGACGTGTTATTGTAAAAGCAATCTCCAGTAGCTCCGAAAGATTCCAAACCGCCGATGAATTTATGGACGCTTTGGAATTGGCAATCGACAACACACCTTCTGAGATATTCAATGAAAAAATCAATTTTGGTATATCTTCTTGCACAAAACCGATTGATGAGCCAAGTGCAAAAGAATATGGTTCTACATTAGGTGAAACTGCTCCGCTATCTGGTTCAGAAGAACATATTGAAGATGAACGAAACAACTCCATTAACAAGCACTTGTTTGAAAGCATTGGTGAAGTTCCTCCTACAGATATTCCGGAAGTTGAACCTGTTGTAAGACCGGAACAAAAATATGAACACGAAAATGTAGCAGACACTGCTCCACCTAAATCTAATGGACGGGTCGTGAACTTTGTTCCACCTACTGTAAGTGAACCGGACGAGCCTGTTGCTTTAGATAAAAAGGTGATGAACAAATTTGTGTTCGTCATTCCAGTAATTATCCTTTTAGTTGGAGTAATCGCATACTTTATCGTGATTCCTAACATCTATGGAAGGGTCGTATCGTTCGTTGATTGGCTTTTCACTGATCCTCAGAATATCATAGATACAATACGTGATCCAAATGCTGTTTTACCTCAGGTCAATAGCATCATTGGTATAAGGATTTTCTGGTGGGTATGGTTGGCAGGACTGATTACTTCTCTATTCTTTGTCGGGAAACAACTCCAAGCAAAACCTGAGCCAAATGCGGCCAATGCCATTCTTACAAAGAAAGAACCGTATCTGATGATTCAGGATGTAACTGATGCTCTCAAACAGTTGAAAGCTCGCAGGAACAGCAAACAACTCGATTCACTGATATATTCAGTAAAGAAACTAGAAGAAAAGTTGTCCGTTGAAAGCGACTTCGGATACGGAAAGAGTTCTGTAATTAACTGCGAGAATAATATTGCCAGACAGATTCAATTTCTCTTAGATACTGCTCCTTGTATTGAAAATGGCGATTTTGAAGAAAACCTAAAGGCAATGAATACAGCTGTGATGAATATAAATTCTCTGTTGCGCAGACGTATTGAGCTAAAGAAAAAGTAAAATACAGTGAGGAAAAACAAATTGGCAAGCAGTGTAAACCTGTACAGGTTCACTCATTTTTGAAATTTCTCTCGTTGGTCAAAATTCAAAAATTGCTTGTTGGGGCAACATCCCCAATCCCCTTTGAACATCATCTAAAGATGATGGCTACACGTTCTTACAGAACGCTAATAATAATGAGAAAGACCATCGGTTCGTCCGTTCCGGTGGTCTTTCTTATAGAAAACGAACCTGGACGGCAACGGCTGTCCAGGTCATAATCAGTTTATAGCAGTCTCCTACTTTACTATCCAATCAAGAAAAGTATCTACTTTTTTAAGATCGCTGTCATCCAGCTTCCGCATTTTCTCACAAAGCTGATGATACAGAGAATCCGTACTCTCCAGTGGCGCAAAGAACTCCGCTGGTGTCATTTCAAAATAACTGATGATGTTGAAAAGCTCTCTGAGAGATGGCAAGGCCGCTCCGCTGGTGATACCACGAACGTAAGAGCCGCTCTTGTCTAAATCTAAACTCATTCGATGCTCAGAAATGTTTTTATTCATTCGCAGCTCAGTGATGCGATTACGAATGAATACATCGTACTGCGTGTCGGCCATTCCTGTCCCTCCTTCCCATAATTATTGTAGTATGAACAGGAAGGTTTCGTTGGTAACGATAAAATGAATTTTTGCTTTATTAACGCCTGGATTGGTGATAAAATTACTAATATGAAAGTCTTGTTAGTTGTATCACTATGAATTATTTCCAGGAGAATGGATTCCATGCAAATTTTCACTGTCAGTTTTTTCGGACATAGGCAAATTGATAATTGCTTTGAAATCGAGCTACTTCTCGAAAAGCTCATTCGTGAATTGATGCTATCTAAAGAATACGTTGAATTTCTGGTCGGGCGGGATGGAGATTTCGACCAGCTTGTATCTTCAACAGTCCTTAAATGCAAGCGAACAGTTCGTGACGATAACAGTTCATTAATCTGGATTATGCCCTATCTCATAGCAGAGTATAGAAATAATGAGGAAGCCTACAACAATTATTATGACGAGGTAGAAATATGCAGTGATATCTTTGAGATAAATGTGTCAACCAATATTGACAATATCAATGGGAAGTCACTAAGGAACAGACTGCTTATCTGTATCATAGGATTCTAACCTCTGCCGGGTACTCCGCCAGCTCCG
>NZ_JBBMEK010000326.1:0-3151 GCF_040096555.1 Coprococcus intestinihominis
TTCCCACGATAATGACGTCATAATATTCATTCATTTTATTTATACCTCTTTCCCGATCAGGTTTTTATTGCTTTTGTCATTATACAGCTTGACATATCAGGTGTCAAGACACCTGATATGTCAATGTTAATATACAACCTAAAAGAGCACAAAAAAAGGATTCAGACAGTCACTATCCGAATCCCTGTTTTGTGCTTTTTAAATCAATGATACCTTTAAACCTGCTGCAAGGCAGTTTTTTATTTATTTTCTAGTTTGCAGTGCAGCTTTTTCTAAGCCTTCAGCAAAATATCCGTCAGCTTTGCAAACTGTTCCAGTGTCAGTGCCTCACCTCGCACAGACGGTGAAAATCCCGCCTCTGCAATGGCTGCCGCAATCTGATCCTTTGTAAAATTCAGCTCAGAAGAATTGTTCAGCCCATTCTGAAGTGTCTTACGGCGCTGATTAAAGGACGCTCTGATAATCTTAAACAGCATCTTCTCATCCTTCACCTGAACCGGCGGTTCTTCGTAACGTGTCAGACGAATCACTGCAGAATCCACATTTGGGCGCGGCATAAAACAGTTACAAGGCACATTGGCCACGATATACGGCTCTGCATAATACTGCACAGCCAGAGATAATGCACCATAGTCCTTGGAACCCGGACCGGATTTCATACGGGCCGCCACTTCCTTCTGCACCATGACCGTCACATTGGCCAGCGGCACATGCTGCTCAAATAATGCCATAATAATCGGTGTTGTAATATAGTACGGCAGATTGGCTACAACCTTAATCGGTCTGCCGCCATTTTCCTCCTGCACCAGCTTCTCCAGATCTAGAGACAGCACATCCGCGTGAATCACCTTTACATTGTCATAATCTGCCAGTGTTTCCTGTAAAATAGGCAGAAGATTTCTGTCGATTTCCACAGCAACTACCTTGCCTGCTGCCTCTGCCAGATACTGTGTCATGGTTCCGATACCCGGACCGATTTCCAGCACCATGTCGTCTTTTGTCACACCGGCTCCGGCAATAATCTTGTCCAGAACATGTCCGTCAATCAGGAAATTCTGGCCAAACTTCTTCTGGAAACAGAATTCATATTTCTTTATAACCTCAATCGTTCTCTGTGGATTGGATAGCTTTTCCATAAATACAAAAATACCTTTCTAAATAAACAATTTACCTTTTATACTGTTTTCTGTTAAGAATTTTCATTTTCTTTTCAGAAAGCGGTCACACATTCGCCACATTTCTTCTCTATAATAAAGCCATAAAAAAACAAAAGCAAGTGCTAATAACACATTATATAGATTTTTTCTTTTTCATAACCGGATGCGGCCGCGTGCAATGACTTTTGAACAAAGCGGCCCATCCAATCCTCTCTTTTTGAATATTACAGAGCTGTCAGGAAACTGGCAGCTCTGATGTCATATTGGCAAGAAAATCTCTCAGCCAGCTTTCGACCTTCTTCGGCACCGGCAGGCCGCACAGATTGTCAGCATTAAAAATTCACAAAAAAGGTACTCCATGGTCGACAAAAGCTACAGTATGTACGCGGCGTTATTTTTTCCATTTTCTTACCTTCCTACGAGAAAAGAACACACCTTTCTTATACGGTGCAGGACAATATTTCGATCCATTACCAAGCATATAACGATAGTTTTCATATCTTTTTATCGCCAGTTCATCCCACGTGTAGAACCTCTGGAATTTTAAAAATTTCGCCACACAGCCCTGTTTGCTCATGATTAATATTCTGCCCAGAGCAGACCAATCCATCCACATTTCCTCCTAAAGTGAACACAAAATCAATTAGAAAATGAATCAACATCAAACGGTAATTCATATGTCTGACCCTCAAGATATATTTTATAATCATTCGTAATATCATACATATATCCATAATACGCCTGATCATACGCCTCTATGTCCTTATAATGCCCGACTTTCTCGCTCGTTTGAACAAAACTTGTTCCAAGATTATCTTTAATATCAACAATATCATCTGCGCATTCAGTCATTTTCACGCCTGACAAATAATAATCTTTTGTTCCTTTAACATATTCTACTATAAGACTTGTACCTGTTATATTTTTTGCCTTTACATCATGATTGCCAGGGAATTTGTATCCATCTGGTACTTTCTTGAAGTATTCTGTCTCATAACGGATCTTGCCGTGCTTCTCCTTTTTTTCTATTACCAAACACGACTCCTCTCCCTCTATAATCTTATCTACTTTTATTTTAGACATTGGCCATACTTCATACGCTAATGCCTGTTCCGGACTTTTAAATGTGATAAATAAATTTTCCACAGGAAAAGCACCTACATAGGGTACGATTACCAAAAACATAATGGTTCCAAAAATTCTTATTAACGTAATTTTTCTGGTTCTCTTAATCTTGTTCTGCCGTATTTTTATACTCATTCCCATCATCACAATAAAAATGATGATTTCAATAATCATTCTAATGGCAATCATATGTATTCTCTCCTCGTACTCTGTCTCAATAGATACCCCGCCCGGAAAGCGGGGCATCTGGAACCAATGCAACTAAAACTTGACCTTTGGCATCCTTACACTCTCCGGCAGCCAGCTTTTCACCAGTGCATATGTCTCTTCTGTACATTCACATCCTACCGTTCCGGAAAATATAAAATCACTCAGACATTTCTTCTTTTTCTTAAAAGTCATGACAAAATCTACACCGGCCTCATTTTTTCTCGTTGTTCCAAATTCCACTTCATAGTACTCATCCCAGTTGAAATGAACTGTCCATATTTTAAAGTTAAAAAAAGTAATTGTAACTCCCGTTTCATCTATAACATATGCCTTCGAAACTTTTATAAAGAAATTCAACATAATTAAATAAATTGCTCCCATACAAATAATGGTTTCACAAACTCCTGTTCCCTCTCTACAAAACACCCAACCACAAAAAACTATAATTATTAATAGCCCTATAGAAACTCCTAAAAAGCCCTTATTGGCATCCTTTTCAGGTAAACCGCCTCTTATCTATTTCATGACTTTCTCCTCCCTGGCATAACCAAATCTTTTCGAGGCAGCAGCCAATTCTGCTGCCTCTTAATTATACCATCTCCTTTTGCGCTTTGAAAAGATATGCCAGTACATTAAGTCGCATATTTCCATCTTTCCAC
>NZ_JBBMEK010000327.1:0-3136 GCF_040096555.1 Coprococcus intestinihominis
GAAAACGGACATTTATTCAGACAGCATGGCTATTACATTTACTATGACAGAAATGAAGCGATGCAGAATTATATGATTGAGATCAGACAGGAAAACCAGGGGATGTGTGAAGGAACGCCGGGATTTCAAAATAGACTCTATGAGAAAAAAACAGATCATCATATACGACGGGAAGCGGTGAGTGGAAAAAGCAAAAACAGGAATATGAAATGGATACCGCAGGCGGCTGTGCTGGTGCTGATTCTTGTGGCCATCGGTATAAGGCGCAATATGCCCGGCGGCATTTTGCCGGTTGTGCAAAACCGGGTTGCTCAGGAGACACAGATAGAAACCGCAGCGGCAAATAATGTCGAACATTTTGATATTGTGGAAAGTATTGTGCAGCAGGCGGAGCAGTCAGCAGCAGAAAAAGATATCCGGGATACTGAGTATGCAGATCAGAACGGTGCAGCAGAATCTTCGGAAGAAAATCAATCAGAGGAGCAGGATGATGCAGCAGAGACAACAGTTTCGTCAACAGGGACGGCGACTGCAGGAAAAATCTATCAGCAGTATACCGTCAAAGAGGGGGATACATTACTGAAAATAAGCCGGAATTATTATCAGGACGCAGAGCATGTGAAGGCCATTATCCAGCTGAATCAGATTGAGAATCCTGATTATATTTATCCGGGAATGGTTCTTAAACTGCCGTAAATTGGGACTGAATTGCTGTGTCCCTGCAGGGCTTTTCCGGAGTATGGTAAAAAGGTTGACGGCCAAAGGATTTTTCACTATACTGAATGTATTATCGGAGGAGTAAAATGGAACAGCAAAATAAAGAAAAACAAAAGTTGAAGATGAACCGGATGCAATGGACGATTGCGGCAGGGGTGTTGATTCTTGCTGTTGTTCTGGTCTATGCATTGGTGAAGAACAATAAAGTGGCATCTTCCTATGAGGTTGTGACATCGATGTCCCGGGGTGACGATACGTCTGTTTACTATTGTATGATGCGTAAGGGCATGGTCAAGTACAGTAAAGACGGTGTTGCAATGACCAATAAGAGCGGTACAGTCCTCTGGAATCAGACTTATGAGATGGCATCACCGACGATGACGTCAGCCGGGGATTATGTGGCAGTTGGAGATATCGGGGCCAACACAATCTATATATGTAATGAATATGGGCAGCTGGGACGTGTGTCCACCGATGTACCGATTCAGGAGATACAGATCTCAGAGCAGGGTGTCGTTGCAGCGGTACTTTCAGATACATCCAGTAACTATATCAATTTATATGACAAACAGGGAAACAGCCTGGGAAGTATCAAGGCTTCACTTGAGAATACGGGATATCCGCTGGCAATCGCCCTTTCACCTGATGCGTCGAAGCTTGCAGTCAGTTATCTGATCGTGAAAAGCGGAAGTATGCAGTCAAGAATTGTGTCCTATGATTTTTCAGATGTGGAGGGTGACCATCTGCTGGATACGCAGGAACTGGAAGGATTATATCCAAAGGCAGCGTTTCTTGACAACCGAGAAGTGGTTCTGTTCGGGGAGAAAGGCTTCGTGCTTTATCAGGCAGACAGCAAAAAGATAGAGACGCAGGAGAACTTTGAAAGTGAGATCAACAGTGTTTTCTGTACGAATCAGAAGTTAGGTTTTATCTTTAAGAATGAAGATGACAACGGCAAATACCGTATGGAAATTTATAATAAAGCAGGCAAAAAGAGCAGTACGTACTATTTTGACCTGGATTACAGTGGAATGACGGCAGATGATGATGAGGTGATTCTGTATAATGATGGAGAAATGCTGATTTATCAGATGGGCGGCAGAGTTCGCTTCAGAGGGACATTCAATACAGCGGTGACAGGCGTCATGCCGTCATGGGAGGACGGATTGTACTGGCTGATTGATGATCAGTCACTGAGAGAAATACGTATAAGATAAGCATACGAGGGAAATACGTACATAGGATAAGTATTTTTTGATTGAAGGAGACAGAATGAATATATTATCATGGGCGGCGTTGGCAGTGCTGGTATATTATGCCTTTAAAGGCTGGCGCCGTGGTTTGATCATGACAGTTTTTTCGATGTTTGCCACAGTGATCGCCATTGCGTTGGCGGCACAGCTGTCACCGCAGCTGAGTCAGAACTGGCAGAATACCGCGTATTTTGATGCGGTCAGTCAGCGGGTGGAAGCATCACTTTTTAAGAATCAGGATGAACAGGAAGTTACAGACAAGGAGCATATGATTGATCGTCTGCCATTGCCGGATATTGTGCAGCAGGCATTGACAAACAGTGATGATACACAGAAGGATGTTCTGGGGATTTCCGCATTCAAGGCCTACATAGCCAATTATGTGACAGAGCTCATTTTCAATGCATTGTCTTTTGTATTGGTATTTTTTGCAGTATCTGTCATTATGAAGATTATTATCAGGTGTCTGAATCTTCTGAGCAGGCTTCCGGTGATCCATACCATGAACAAAATGGGTGGTATGCTGGTGGGGCTGCTGAAGGGAATGATTATTCTCTGGGTGATATGTATTGTTATTACTATATTAAGCGGAACAGAGATGGGCGGATATTTGTTTGCCCAGATTAATGAGAGTCTGTTTCTTCGGTATATTTATGATCATAACTACATTATGATGTTTATTAACGGTTTCAAAGACATTTTGTGGGGCTGATAACAGTGAAAACAAAACTGGGGCCGGGGCGTATTTTGTTTCGTACGCTCCGGCCCCAGTTTTGTTTCGTACGCTCCGGCCTTTTAATGTGAAAGATGGTTGCATATTTCACAATAGTTATTTCCAGGATTCATTTTCGAGAGGGGTGGAATTTAACTTTGCAATTGAGGAAAAGGAAAAATTAAAAAACTTAAAAATAGGTGTTGACAGATGTTGGAAGAGATGGTATGATATACAAGCTGTCAGCGAGAATAACGCGAAACAGTACAGATTCATAAGCAGTTTGGAAATAATTTATTAGAAAAATTAAAAAAGTTGTTGACAAACACTTAGACATCTGGTAGAATAAACAAGTCGCTTGATGAGCGATACATGAGCTTTGATAATTGAACAACAAAACAATCCCGAAAATTCCTAAAAAGAATTTTTAAGAACACAAACCAAAGTAAAACGG
>NZ_JBBMEK010000328.1:0-3098 GCF_040096555.1 Coprococcus intestinihominis
TTTTGAAATTTTATTTGGCGGATACGCCACACCGACGAAATGCGTAGCATTTTGGAGGTTGGCTCTGAACAGTTACAACAATATATAGTAAATACCACATTCCCGGGAAAACGTCAAGCAAAAACTACCGTTCTGATGCCTTTAGTCTGCATATTGACCTTTATTCTACACATTCAATTTTGCTGACGGAAATCTCATAGGCCGTCCGCTTTTCCACTACATCGTTATCCAGCCGTTTCTGATATGTACGGCTCTGAATCCTTCCCCAGAGATGGATATGTGTTCCCACTTCAAATTTGCCGGCAAACCGTGCATTTCTTCCCCAGCAGATACACGGCAGATAATCCGACTTGCCATACGGCCTGTTGACAGCCATCAAAAGGTCTGCGATCTCACGTCCAAGAGGTGTCATCCGATATACCGGCGGTTTGCAGATATAGCCATCCAGATAAATGCTGTTCGGCTTTGTCAGAGTTCCTTCTTCCCCCACAAATGCAAACTCCCGGACAAATACCGAAAGAATCAGACGATTTCTGCCTTCTTCATGCTTATTATAAGAACGGAACTGTCCGTGTACTTCCACGATCTTCCCCCTGTAGCTCTCCTTCACATCCACAAGCCGCTCAGAAACCATCAAAGGAATCCGATCCTGCATATGACTCAGACGGTTGACAACCACCTCCAGCATATAAAAGCCTTCTCCAAAAACTTCATGGCTGTATGTGAATTCCGAATCAACCGTTCCAACGATTGTCACCTGATTGTTATCCATTGCTTTATCTGCCATCTTTTAATCCCCTTTCACCACTCCGGTAAATATAAGTTTTTTAATATGTATTTATATGTATTCTGTCCACATCCGATTTATGCTATCTCTTTTTCATGAACGGATATGCTCTCATCACGCCTCTTTTGTCTGAATCAAACTGTCATGTGACAATTACAAATCTACCATGATTTACCATGAAAAGAAATTCTCATTCATCGACAGATTCTTCCATTTAATGGCATTTGCAGGGGGCCATCGGTCATTTTTCGGCCTTTTGAATGCATTTATTCCGTTTTATTATAGATTTCCGCAATAAAAAACTTGAAAAACCTTTTCGTAATTGATATGATAAATAGCGTTGTTAAGCAGATTCTTTTTCAGAAAGAAGGATTTATATGAATATAAAGAGAGAAGATACAAGAAATATTGCCATCATCGCTCACGTTGACCACGGTAAAACGACTCTGGTAGACGAACTTTTGAAACAGAGCGGTGTTTTCAGAAGCAATCAGGTTGTACAGGAAAGAGTTATGGACTCCAATGATATCGAACGTGAACGTGGTATCACCATTCTTTCCAAGAATACAGCAGTTTTTTATAAGGATGTCAAGATCAACATCATCGATACACCGGGACATGCCGATTTCGGCGGCGAGGTAGAACGTGTCCTTAAAATGGTAGACGGCGTTGTCCTCGTTGTAGATGCTTTCGAAGGCCCAATGCCTCAGACAAAGTTTGTTCTGAAGAAAGCCCTTGAACTGAATCTGGCTGTTATCGTATGTATCAACAAGATCGACCGTCCTGAAGCAAGACCGGACGAAGTTATTGACGAAGTTCTGGAACTGCTCATCGATCTTGATGCCAGTGAAGAACAGTTAGACTGCCCATTTGTGTACGCTTCCGCCAAGGAAGGTGTGGCTATGCTTGAGATTGGTGATGACAGCAACAGCATGCAGCCACTATTTGAGACGATCATCAACCACATTCCTGCTCCGGAAGGTGATCCTGACAAGGGCACACAGGTACTGATCAGTACCATTGATTATAATGAATATGTTGGCCGTATCGGTGTCGGCAAGGTCAGCAACGGTTCTATTCGTGTGAATGAAGATGCTATCATCGTCAATGCCCACGACCCTGAAAAGCGTCGCAAGGTGAAAGTCAGCAAGCTCTATGAGTTTGACGGTCTGAACAAAGTGGAAGTTGAGAAAGCAGGCGTCGGTTCCATCGTCGCTATTTCCGGTATTTCCGATATTCATATCGGTGATACACTCTGCTCCCCTGATTTTGTAGAGCCAATCCCATTCCAGAAGATTTCCGAGCCTACAATTTCCATGAACTTCCTTGTCAACGACAGCCCATTAGCCGGCCGCGAAGGCAAGTTCGTAACATCCAGACACCTTCGTGAACGTCTCTACAAAGAGCTGAATACCGATGTCAGCCTCCGTGTTGAAGATACAGAGAACACAGACTGCTTCAAAGTTTCCGGCCGTGGTGAACTGCATCTTTCCGTTCTCATCGAGAATATGCGTCGTGAAGGCTATGAATTTGCAGTCAGCAAGGCAGAAGTTATTTACCACAAGGATGAGAAAGGTCATCTTCTTGAGCCAATGGAACAGGCTGTCATCGATGTACCAGATGAATTCTCCGGTATTGTTATCGAGAAGCTGAGCTTCCGTAAAGGCGAACTGCAGGGTATGTCCCGTTCCAACGGCGGTTACACTCGTCTTGAGTTCCTGATCCCATCCCGTGGCCTCATTGGTTATCGTGGTGAATTCATGACAGATACAAAGGGTAATGGTATCCTGAATACTATTTTTGACAGCTATGGCCCATACAAGGGTGACATTGCTTACCGTCAGACAGGTTCCCTGATCGCATTTGAAGCCGGTGAAACCATCACTTACGGTCTGTTCAATGCACAGGAACGTGGTACACTGTTCCTCGGACCTGGCGAACAGGTTTACCAGGGTATGGTCGTTGGTGAAAACCCTAAAGGCGGCGATATCGAGCTGAATGTCTGCAAACGTAAACAGATGACCAACACCCGTGCTTCAGGTTCCGATGAAGCCTTAAAGCTTGTACCACATAAGGTACTGAGCCTTGAGCAAGCCCTTGACTTCATCGAAAATGATGAACTTGTTGAAGTTACACCGAAGAATATTCGTATCCGTAAGAAGATTCTGGATCCGAAACAGCGTATGCGTGCGAACAAAAAGTAATTTTTGACGCGTGGCCTGTCATTTCTAAATAAAGATATAAAAAGCGTCTATTCAACACAAGCCGCTCTCGCTGCCAATGCTAGCAGCGGTACATAAGGCAGTAAAAT
>NZ_JBBMEK010000329.1:0-3065 GCF_040096555.1 Coprococcus intestinihominis
CAATGGTAAAGTTCAGACGTTTCTTATCTACCAATTCCAGTAAATCTGGGATAAGTTCTGTCAAACGGATGAAACGTTGGATCTGTTTTGAACTTTCTCCAACCTGTTGGGCTAAAACATCCCTTGAAACCAGTCCAGATAAATTCTGGTCATTTTGACCAGAATTATTTTTGGATGGTCTGCCAGCTTGACGTTTCATTGCTTCAAGTTTCATCTTATAAGCAAATGCCTTTTCACTCGGAAGTAACTCCTCCCTCTGAATATTGGCATCTACCATAGCGATTACTGCATCATCATCCGTCATTTCCCTAACGATTGCTGGTATGGTTACAAGACCTGCCAATTGGGCTGCGTGCATTCTCCGGTGTCCGGATATCATTTCATAACCATCATGATTGTCTGGACGGATCAGAACAGGAGTAAGTACACCATTTTCCTGAATACTGTCAATCAGATCCTGCATTTTTTCATCATCAATCACTTTAAATGGGTGTCCGGCAAAAGGATGTATTTTATCAATCTCGATCTCCATTGCAGACTCTTCATTTACAACTCCCAGAAGTTCATCAATACTTGTCAGTTTGATTTTCTCGCCGCTTCTATTTTTCATTTTCCAAAACCTCCTGTGTAAGATTCTTATATGCATTGGATACTTTACTCTTAGGGCAGTGGGCATAAATGCTGATTCCCTCTGCACTTGTTTCTGCCGCTTTTACGGATAACGGTATTACATTTTCAAAAATCGTTATCTTTGATCCGTATGTAACATGGAGCATCATTGAAATATCCTTTGCATAGTTTGTTCGGAAATCTACCATCGTCAGCAGAATTCCCATAATCTGCAATTTCCTGTTCAGTCTTTTCTTTACCATAGAAATGGTTTTGATCAGCTGCTGGAGACCTTTCACCGGCAAATATGCTGCCTGTACCGGAATCAGAACTGCATCCGAAGCAACCAGTGCATTGATCGTCATCATGCCAAGGCTGGGCATACAGTCGATCAGGATATAATCGTATCGTTCTCTCATCATTTCGATATAATCTTTCATGATCATTTCCCGGCTCATCACATTTCCCAGTGTTACTTCCAGGGCTGACAATTCAATATTTGCCGGTAACAGATCCACATTTTCCTCATGATGAAGAATTCCATCCTCCGGTTTTATTTCTTCCTCATTAATAACTGCCAGCATAATTGTTGCCAGGGTAGTACCAAGATCATCCGGTTCCACATACCCAAGACTGGCTGTCAGGCTTCCCTGGGGATCCGCATCAATCAAAAGCACCTTTTTCCCTTCTTTCGTCAGGCCGATCCCTAAGTTTACTGTTGTCGTTGTCTTTCCGACCCCGCCTTTCTGATTTGTAACAGCGATTACTTT
Source organism: Coprococcus intestinihominis (assembly GCF_040096555.1). Lineage (NCBI taxonomy): Bacteria > Bacillati > Bacillota > Clostridia > Lachnospirales > Lachnospiraceae > Coprococcus > Coprococcus intestinihominis. The sequence goes on from NZ_JBBMEK010000329.1 coordinate 1,380, forward strand.
ACACATTCTTCATTCCTCCGTTTCTTATTTGTCCCAGTATTGTTCCATCCATATTTTTAAGATTGCTACGATTTCACGCTTCATCATTTCCGGTGTATAGTTGTTGGGAAAATATCTGTGAAGCTGTTCATTTGTAAATGTGACTCTTGTTATTTCTCCTTTTTTTATTTCACTGAGAATTTCCTGCATCTTTTCTAAAGTCAGCTTTCCATCTTTGCTCAATTTTTTTATTCGCTGTGCCTGAGAAAGAGAGGGCACTGACTGAGCATAATCCATGGCTTCGATTAGCTGTTTTTGTTCCTTTTCCTTTAATGCTGCCAGTTCAACTGCCGGATTGAAGGAAATAAGTTCATCATCTAACTGCTGTAAAAGCTCTGGAATCAGATTCGTGAGAGTAATATATCTTTGCACCTGCTTTGGACTTTCACCTGTTTCTTCTGCGATTATTTCCACTGTTCTCTTTCCTTTTAAATTGTGGTCGATTTGGCTACGCGGTCTTCCTGCAGTCCTTTTCATAGCATCATTCTTCATTTTGTAAGCAAAAGCTTTCTCGCTGTAACTGATCCGTTCTCTTTGTAGATTAGCATCTACCATTTTAATAATGGCTTCTTCATCGTTCATTACTCGTATAATCACCGGTACTTTTCGATATCCAAGCTGCTGAGCCGCATATTTTCTTCTGTGGCCTGAGATAATTTCATATACTCCATCCGGCACTGGCCTTACGATCAGCGGATTCAATACACCATACTGTTTGATACTGTCCTTCAGGAGATGCATTTCTTTATCGTCAGTCACTTTAAATGGATGGTCTTTAAAAGATCTGAGTCTTTCAATCTCAATTTCTATGACTTTCTCATCCTCAAACAGCCTGTTTGATTCGTTTTCTTTTTCTGCCATTGAACTCCTCCTTTTCCTGTAATCCAAACAACATTTGCTGCAACACGGATTGTTCCGCTTACGCTTCCACAATCCTGAGAACATTCGTATTTCGCATTATCATGCTCCATACTCATGTTCTTGCGGGTCGCTAATAGATTCTTCTTCCTTTGTGCAAGCACAGTCATCAGAATCTATTGCTCCCCTGTTGCATCAAAAAATGCCCGTTTAGATTAGATTCTTATATTTGAATCTGATCCAAACGAGCATCCCGTTTGCATTAGCTACAGCTAATGAAATATTCTATTGTTTCAGCTAATGGATGTTTGCAGAAGTTCCTTTCAGCGAGGGATTTTACTCCATTTTACCTTGTTTTACATCCCCGATCTGAGGTTTCAACAGGAACGAACCCCGATGTTAGCAGAAAGTCCATTTTTTCCTGTTTGCAAAACAGCATTTTTGATTAGCTGCCAGCTAACAAAAATCACTTCAAATTAGCTGGAAATTCATTCCCTGCCTGCCTTTTCTTATCTCATTGCAAAGAAAAAAGCGGCTCATGACATAGCATTTTCTGCTAATCATTACCGCTTTTTTAGTAACCGTCCCCTGCGGGAATCGAACCCACAGCTAGCGCTTAGGAGTAGACCCGATACGACATCGGGAAGTGGCATCTAATGCTTAAAAATGCTTGGAAATACAAGGTTTTTCAGCATTTCAAATCCCATCTGATACTACGCTGTGATAGCTAATTCAGAGGGATTTTACACCGTCCGATTGGCTCGAAATTAGCAAGTCTTTCGATTTTTG
>NZ_JBBMEK010000330.1:0-3064 GCF_040096555.1 Coprococcus intestinihominis
CGAAGTAGTGATATCACGTATTAATTAAGTAAGAATCAAAGGAGATATAGTAGTCATGAGCGAGTTATTAGATATTTTAAATAAAGTGAAATCGGGTATTGATTATGTGAATGAGAAGCATCTGGTGTCGGATGAACTGATTGATTCTCTGGATGTGATGACGATTGTGACGGAGATCTGTGACGAGTTTGATGTGGAGATTCTGCCGACGGATGTGGTGCCGGAGAATTTTGAGTCTGTGGAGGCGATGTGGCAGCTGATCATGCGGCTTCAGGAGGATTAGTCCGGGATGAGTTATACCTCTTATTTTTATCTGCTGTTTTTTCTGGGGGTGCTGGTGGCTTTATATTACCTGATACCCTTGAAAAAACGGTGGTTGGTGCTGCTGGGCGGCAGTTATTTCTTCTACTGGATGGCCTCCGGAAAAATGATTGTTTTTCTGCTGATCACAACCGTTTCGGTTTATCTGGGAGCTCTGGCTATGGAGCGGGAGCAGCAGGCCTTTGACAGTGTGCGCAAAAGTCTGGAAAAAGAAGAGAGAAAAACCAGAAAGGCAGTTATGATGCGCCGAAAGCGCCATATTGTGTTTGCCATGGTGCTGATCAATGTGGGGCTTCTGGCCTTTTTGAAATATTATCACTTTTTCAGTGCCAATATCAATGCGCTGGGAAGCCATCTGGAGCCTGGTTTTCAGCTGCCGGCGCTGAAACTGTTGATGCCTCTGGGCATTTCTTTTTATACGCTGTCAGCGGTGGGCTATGTGATCGATGTTTACCGGGGGCAGACAGCGGCGGATCATCACTTCGGCAGACTGGCACTTTTCCTCAGCCTTTTCACCAATATTACGGAAGGCCCTATCAGCCGTTACGACCAGCTTGCAGGGCAGGCCTTTGAAGGACACAGGGCTGATTACCGGCAGTTTACCTTTGGCGCGCAGCTGATCCTCTGGGGACTTTTCCAGAAAATGGTGCTGGCTGACCGGGCGGCGCTGCTTGTCAGTACCGTTTTCGGCAGTCCGTCGGATTACAGCGGCGGCATTGTGATCCTGGCGATGTTCGTCTATACATTGCAGATTTATGCGGATTTTGCCGGATGCATGGACATCGTGCGGGGCAGCGGGGCACTGTTTGGCATTGAGATTGCCCGGAACTTCAATCAGCCTTTTTTCTCGAAGTCCATCGGTGAATTCTGGCGAAGATGGCATATGACGCTGGGGGCCTGGTTCAAAGATTATATTTTCTATCCGGTGACATTGTCGAAAACAAATATGAAGCTGGGAAGATGGGCCAAGAAACATCTGAGTGTCCATCTGGGGCAGGCAATGCCAACGGCGTTTGCGCTGTTTTTCGTCTGGCTGGCCAATGGACTCTGGCATGGAGCTTCATGGAAATATGTGGCTTACGGCATGTACTACTATGTATTGACATTATTCGGCCTTTTTGGCAAACCGGTGATACATTGTTTTTATGAAAAAACCGGGATTCGGAAGGAGAGCCGGCCATGGCAGCAGCTGCTGATTATCAGAACTTTTATACTGGTGAATGTCGGCATGCTGTTGTTTCGGGCAAATAGTCTGCGTATTTTTGCGGAGATGTTTGAATCCATGTTTAGAAAAACAACAGGAAACTGGCTTGAGCTGGGGTTAGACAGACATGATCTGGCTGTGCTGGCGCTGGGCGCTTTACTGATGCTGATGGTGGGTATTGTCAGAGAAAGAGGTATTTGTATACGTGAGCGAATTGCATCATGGCCGATGGTGCTCAGGTGGACCGTTTATGCAGGGGTATTTTGTGCCATTGTACTGCTTGGAGCCTATGGCAGCGGATATGGCGTGGTGGACCCATTGTATGCTAACTTCTAAATCCAAATGCATAATGGGCAGGAGTTTCAGACAGCGGCGGAAGCAGAAGTGGGCAATATGTCTAATACGCAGAAATAACTTCGTGAATGAGGAGTCAGTGAAATGCATATATCTAATAGAAAACAGTTTGCCGGACGGGCATTGAAAATGATTGCTTTTGTGCTGTTGACGGTTTTGCTGTTGGTGGGAATGTCGAAGACGTTGGTGCCAAGGTCGAATTCCGGCAGCGGCGGCATGCACAATTACAGAGCCAGAGGGTTTTATGGGGAAGAAAAGGATTCTCTGGATGTGGTGGCTATCGGCAACAGTGATCTGGCCAGTGGATTTTCACCTATGGAATTGTGGAAAACGCATGGCATTTCAGGCTTTGCCTGTGGAGAACCCAATCAGACCATCGATCAGTCCGTGAGATTGCTTCAGGAAGTGCTGACATGCCAGAGGCCAAAAGTTGTTATCCTGGAGACGGACGCCCTTTTCCAGGAAAACATGGACGGTCATCTGACCTCATTGGTCAAGACCGCAGCCAATTATCTTTTTCCGGTATTGGAATATCATGATCGCTGGAAAAGTGTGACAATCTCAGAGCTGATGGGCAAACCGCAGAAACCATGGCATGATGCGGCCAAGGGGTACCGCTATTCGGATGACCGGGTGGCTTACAAAGGGTCCGATTATATGGCGAAGACGGATGATCGGGAAGAAATAGATGCCATAGCGCTGCAGAGTCTCAATCAGTTTGTTGAAATCTGCCGGAATGCGGACATTCAGGTGCTATTTGTGGAGATGCCGTCAGCCAACTCATGGAATATGGCCAGACATCAGGCAGTGACGGACTACGCATCTGATCGAAATATTCCTTTTATTGATTTTAATATGAAGGATATGATGACAAAGACGGGCTTTGACTGGCTGACGGACAGTCGTGACGGCGGCAATCATCTGAATTACAGCGGTGCAAAGAAGATCAGTATATGGCTGGGAAATTATCTGGGATCGCAGTACCAGCTGGAAGACCATAGAAAAAACAGCCGTTATCAGCGATGGCAGCAGGACAGTGCTGATTATAACCGCATTGTCTCCGGTGCGGACAAGCAGGCTGCCGATGAAAATTGATCATAAAAATTAAATGGATATACAGAAGAAAATGACCGTTTGTGACCGTTCACAGAATGGTCATTTTTTCGTCACAAAATCCCCACCAAA
>NZ_JBBMEK010000331.1:0-3060 GCF_040096555.1 Coprococcus intestinihominis
TCAGCAGTCTTTAAAAGAAAAAATCTCCCGGACACCTTGACGGAATCCGGGAGATTTTTTATGCACACGTGCACACATTTCTTGTACACATTTAAAAAAGTGTGTACAAAACGTGTACAAATGCCGTTTTTTTACCAAAAATCGCTATTATTATGTTAACTTCTTTTTGGAGCAAAAAGCCTAAAACTTGCCAGCTCTTGCTGCTTCCTCAACGCTAACTGCAACAGCAACTGTAGCGCCGACCATTGGGTTATTGCCCATACCGATCAGACCCATCATTTCAACATGGGCCGGAACAGATGAAGAACCTGCGAACTGAGCATCAGAATGCATACGTCCCATTGTATCTGTCATACCGTAGGAAGCAGGACCTGCTGCCATGTTGTCCGGATGAAGTGTACGGCCTGTACCACCGCCGGAAGCAACTGAGAAATATTTCTTACCCTGTTCGATACATTCTTTCTTGTATGTACCTGCTACAGGATGCTGGAATCTTGTAGGGTTTGTAGAGTTACCTGTGATGGAAACACCTACGTTCTCGTGATGCATGATTGCAACACCTTCCTGAACATCATCTGCACCGTAACATTTAACAGATGCACGAAGACCTGTTGAATATGGTTTTTCATATACAACGTTCAGCTTGTTGGCTTTGTAATCAAACTGTGTCTCAACAAATGTGAAACCGTTGATACGTGAAATAATCTGAGCAGCATCTTTGCCAAGACCGTTTAAGATAACACGAAGTGGTTTCTGACGAACTTTGTTAGCTTTTTCAGCGATACCGATAGCACCTTCTGCAGCTGCAAAAGATTCATGACCTGCAAGGAAACAGAAGCATTCTGTTTCTTCTTCAAGCAGCATCTTGCCAAGATTACCATGGCCAAGACCAACCTTACGATGGTCTGCAACAGAACCCGGGATACAGAAAGCCTGAAGACCTTCACCGATTGCTGCAGCTGCATCGGAAGCCTTACGGCAACCCTTCTTGATAGCAATTGCAGCACCGACTGTATATGCCCAACATGCATTCTCGAAACAGATTGGCTGAATCTTCTTAACCTGTTCGTATACATCAAGACCTGCGTCCTTTGTGATCTTCTCTGCTTCTTCGATAGAAGCGATACCGTAGCTATTTAAAACAGAATTGATCTGATCAATTCTTCTTTCATATGATTCAAATAAAGCCATTTTAGATTACTCCTTTCTCGGGTCGATAATTTTAACTGCATCTGCTACACGGCCATACTGACCTTTTGCCTTTTCCCATGCAGTGTTAGGATCATCGCCATTCTTGATAAAGTCAGTCATCTTTCCAAGGCTTACAAACTGGTAACCGATAACTTCATCATTCTCATCAAGGGCAAGGCCTGTAACATAACCTTCTGCCATCTCAAGATAACGAACACCTTTTGCCTTTGTACCATACATTGTACCAACCTGAGAACGAAGGCCCTTGCCAAGGTCCTCAAGACCTGCACCAACTGCAAGACCGTCATCAGAGAATGCGCTCTGTGTTCTGCCGTATACAATCTGAAGGAACAGCTCTCTCATTGCTGTGTTAATTGCATCACAAACAAGGTCTGTATTCAGAGCTTCCAGAATGGTTTTGCCCTGTAAAATTTCAGCTGCCATAGCCGCTGAATGAGTCATACCTGAACATCCGATTGTCTCGATTAAAGCTTCCTCTATAATACCTTCCTTAACATTCAGTGTCAGCTTGCAGGCACCCTGCTGTGGTGCGCACCAGCCAATACCATGTGTAAAGCCGGAAATATCTTTAATTTCTTTGGAATGAACCCATTTGCCTTCTTCAGGGATTGGAGCAGGCTCATGTTTTGCGCCTTTTGCAACAGGGCACATTAATTCTACTTCATGTGAATAAATCATTTTGTGACTCCTTTCAAATATGTATCATGCAAAATTTACATCATATCTGTTTACTATTTTCCCATCAATTCTCAATGAAGTCCAGTGTTTTTTGCTCATTTTTTCATTTTTGGCATCTTTGATAATTTTATGACAAAAACAGGATTGTTCTTGCATCAATACATCTAATATTTGTTTTCGTAATAGCAATATGTAGAAAAATCATAGAAAATCTGTATTCATATACGTTAAAATCACAGTGATTATCACAAAAGTGACAATCCACCCATCGATCACTCGTCCTTTTTCACCGTCATTTTGCAGACTTCGACCATTCATCCGAAAGGTACTGTAGATCAAAATGCCATTTAAAAAGATGAAAATGGCCAGCACAACAGCCATTGTCACCAATTGCTGAATAGACACATCGGATAATGTCTGTGATACAGATTCCGTCACTTGCTGCTGATTCACCGCCGCATCCGCTATTAGTCTCTGATTGGCCATGAAGTTCATTGTCACATTGAAACCATTCAACAGGAAATGCATCAGCATGGATGTATAAATTGAACCGGTTGCCTCAACCATCAGTGCCAAAACTATCCCCAGATAAACCGCATACAGCATTTGATTGAAATTCAGATGAAACAGCCCGAAAGCCAATGCACTAAGCCATATTCCCGTCGTCTTAGCCCGCTGTCGGTATGCGCCGTACAAGATTCCTCTGCATAAAAATTCCTCATTAAACGCTGGCATCACTGCCATCACAAACAGCATTGGAAAATATCCCATTCTCATCATATAAGGCATGACTTCCATCACCTGGTTTTTCACAAAAAACATAGAAAAACGATTCAAAATCACCACAACCGGGTACGCAGAAATAATCACGGCCACCGCCATCTTGATGTTGGCATTGGATATCGGTGTAAAAAGCATTCTTTCTGACAATTGCGGTCTGTTCTTCCGATATCGTATCAGCATCCACAATGCCCCTGGGAAAATCAGCATCACCTGTCCCATGATGACATGAAACATAACATCATGGAGAGGTATCCACTGCATCAGCCACTGATAGCCCATATACATGGCAAAAGTTATAATCAACAGCAAATGGGCCTCTGTGATCTTTCTGCGCATACTATGCCTCTTTCTTTACAATCTGATCCTGCGTTTTAAAAATATGGGCTG
>NZ_JBBMEK010000332.1:0-3050 GCF_040096555.1 Coprococcus intestinihominis
ACCGGTTATGTGCTGTCTGATCTTGTGACGGTTTCATCTACAGATGTTCCTGCAGAGATCCGGATGGGACAGCAGGAAAAAGTACCGGGCGGAAACGGCCCGACAGGGGACAGCGTTTTAAAGATCACAGGGGATGAGAAGAACAACAAGCGCTGCTATCAGCCGCTGGCCATCTCCGGCAAAAAGGGCGACTGCTTCATGGCCTGCGGCTGGGGCTATGCCGACAGCGTGAGCCTGAAAGAGAAGTTCTTTGAAAGCGATCCCCATGCAGGCAACAGCTTAAACAGCAGGAAGAACCGCCATTTCGGCCTCCATATCAACTTCATATCCAGTGATACCAATGACAGGAATGACATCCACTATGCGGAATTCGGGGCAGACTGCAGTGAATGGCAGTTCATGAACACCGCCTTTGTGGCCAGACATGACTATGTACGTGTGGATATCGGCTTCACATACGGCAGCAACAGCAACAATGCCTACTTTACGGGCCTTGGCCTTTATAAAGAAGAATATGGCACAAGCTTTGCCTATGATGACAAGGGCAACGTGGTGAAGGTGACAGACCAGGCGAAGAAGAACAGCAGCTTTGAGTATGATGCCGCCGGAAACATTGCAAAACTGATTGATATTAAGGGCAATCATTTTGAGTATACGCACGATGATAAACACAGGCTGACAGGCGCAAAGTCTGCAATGAATATGAAATATGCATTTGTATATAACAGTCAGGGCGGAATATCTTCAGCAAAAGTTGTAGATCCATCCAACGCAGCAAAAGCCATTACAGCGACTGCGGAGTATACAAAAGATGGCAGTTACATATCCAAACTTTGTGATGAAGATGGAAACAGTACATCTTATGGCTGGGATACGGCAAAGGGATGGATGACGTCTGTAACAGATGGTGAAGGAAACCGGACAGATTATACCTATGATGCATGCAACAGGGTGACAAAAGTGACATCTTCTGCGGATATCAACGATAAAGAACAGAAGATTTCTGTGGCATATACCTATAAGAATGACCGAATGACGCAGATTGAGCATAACGGTTTTGTATATGAGCTTTTGTATGATGGATTCGGCAAAGAGACAGCGGTGAAGATTGCGGGTACACAGGCTGTGAGCCATACATATGACAGTAAAAACGGACTGCTGCGCAGTACATCTTATGCAAATGGATTTTCAATCCGATATGAGTATGATACCCTGGACCGTCTTCAGAAAATGGAAGCATTAAAGGACGGCAGTGTGATATATACATGCAGACTCATTTATGACAAGCATGGACAGATATGCAGAAGGGAACTGGAAGGCGACAAATCCTGTATCTGGACATATGAATATGATTTGCTTGGCCGTATGGGAAAAGCTGTTTCGAATACCGGCGAAGAACGATTGTATCATTATGATGCGAATGGTAATGTAGACAGTGTGACAACATTGTGTGATGGTAATAAGCAGACAACCGTGTATACATTTGATAAGGATGACAGGGAGACAAAACTTCAGGCGGGCAGTGCGGTTGTGTCAAGAACCTATGATGCTTATGGCCGCAGGTATATCTCAGACAGAAGCAGCGGTGCGTTTAAAACGACTTACAGATATGCTGTTAATGCGGCGGGACAGCCGGTCAACAGAATGGAAGCTGTTGAGAATAATGGCAAAAAGATTCAGTATACCTATGATAATAATGGAAATATCAGAACTATACAGGACGAGGTTGGTGTAACAACTTATCATTATGATGCGCTGCAGCGTCTGATCAGGGAGGACAATGTACGTTTAAACAAAACAATTATTTATACCAGAGATGCAGGCGGCAATGTGACTCAGAAGAAGGTTTATGCCCTTAGTACACAGGAAAATCCGGAAGGTCAGCTTGAACAGACAATGGTATATGCTTACGCAGACGGATGGAAAGACCAGATGACAGCAGTGGATGGACAAGCTGTTGCTTATGACACAGCAGGTAATATGACAGCATACAAAGGCCGGAAATACAGTTGGTGCGGCAATGGTATCCTGACGGATGTGATAAAGGAAGATGGCACTCAGATTCATTATGCGGTCAATGCGGAAGGTGTCCGTATGGAGAAGAAAGTAAATGGTGTAGTTGCAGCCACTTATTTTACTGATGGCAGTCAGATCCTTGGAGAGAAAAATGCTTCAGGTTATCAGTCTTATATTTACAATTCCGGCGGTGAAATAGAAGCCATTTATTATAAAAAGAGTGTCTACTATTATATCAAAAACGGTCAGCAGGACATCATTGGCTTGTGTGATGCATCCGGCCAGTGGGTTGTGGATTACAGCTATGATACATGGGGGAATCTTCTGAAGGCAGGTGGCTCCATGGCGTCAACACTTGGTGTGGATAACCCATTCAGATACCGCGGTTACTATTATGACACAGAAACAGGACTGTATTATCTGGAAAGCCGTTATTATAATCCGGAATTAGGCAGAATGATGAGTGCGGACAGTCTGTCAGTGCTGGGCATGAGCAAAACGACACTGAATGACAAGAACCTGTATAACTACTGTGACGGTAATCCGGTCGGAAGAGTGGATGAAAGTGGAACATTTCCAGTAGCTATTTTTATCCAAGGTGCAATCGGAGGGGTTATTGGATTTGCATCAGGAGTTATGACAGCAGGTGCAGTTGCAGAAATTGAAGGAAGAAAAGTAACAACTAAAGAAGTGCTAACTGGCGCGGTTACTGGATTTTTTACAGGTGCAGCTTCGGGTATGATAAAATCAAAAGGAGTAGCATGGATAGTAAATATAGCAATTACAGGCGCAGTTACAGCGTATGCGACGGATGGTTCTATTAAAGACAAGCTAGGTGCAGCGTTAAATGACATGACAAAGGCAGCAGTGACAAGTGTAGCCTTTGGTGTAGAATTACCAATATTGGAAGATATGGGTAACACTATTTTAGGAGCAGCCGTAGGTGGAATATATGACATGTCCATTGCAAAAGCAAACAGCGGCAGAAAAAATAATACATCCAGAACATCTGCATCATCATCTTCAAAGAGTGG
>NZ_JBBMEK010000333.1:0-3048 GCF_040096555.1 Coprococcus intestinihominis
GATCATTGGTATGAGAGATCCAGGCCTTTGGTGAAAGGATAATAATTTTATCAAATTCTGTATGAATTGCAAATTTCTCAATGGTATGCACGATAATCGGCTTCCCGCCAACTTCCATAAACTGTTTTGGTCTCTCTACATTACCCATTCTTGTTCCCTTGCCTCCGGCAAGAATAACGCCATAAATATTATTTGCCATTGAATAATTCCTCCTGTTATTCCATTACATATATCTCTTGATATATCTGATAATTCGTTCTGTTGCATGACCGTCGCAGGCAGCCATATATTTTCTATAAAAAGCCATATAGGCTTCATTAACCGAAGCATCCAGCATAGATGGATCGGTAAATATCTCTATTAATTCCTGTTCATTCCGCGCTCGAATTCCCGGTATCTCCCTGTAATCCAGGTAAAATCCCCTGTTGTCCACATATTCTTCCAAATCCGGTACAAACAGAACAATAGGAAGCTTGTAGACCATCGCATCAAAGAGAATTGACGAGTAGTCTGTGATCAAGACATCTGCCGCCGGTAATAATTCTTCCGTCAGAATCTCACAGTTACTTCCTGCCAGATGAACCTGCGTATGCGGATGCAGCTTAATAATAAAATAATGTGTTGCTTTCAGTTTTTCACTGATTCTCTGAATTTCTTTCAGTCCTTTGACACCGGCCACTCCCGGATTTCCCCTGAATGTCGGCGCCCACAATACAATTTTCTTGCCTTTTGCTTCCGGATATTCTTCAAAGAAATGTTCCCGACATTCTCTGTTGAAATTCTCATCAAAATAAAGATCTGTTCGGCTGATACCCATTGCTTTGACTCTTTGACACGGCAGCCGCATGGCGCTGGAAAATGGTTCAATACATCGCTTTGCACTCACTGTGACCAGGTTGCAATTTGCCATAACATTACCTTTATAATAGGCCGGAATATCGTCCGCCGTGTCATAACCAAACTTCTTCAGCGCACCACCGGCATGCCACAGCTGTATAACCTTTGTTCCTTTACGCTTACGGCATGATGCTGCCGGCAAAAAGTTGTCACAGATCACAACCGTCTGTGAAACAGCGTATAACTTCATGAATTCAAACATATTCCGAAGTACCCGGCCTGCCGAACAATGCTCATTATTCCAATACATCTCTGTTATATGCAAATCTTCCTGCTGCTCCAGTGCTGCCTTCAATGCCATCAAACTAAACGGTATCTCATCATGATGTGCATCAGCCAAAAGTATTGTTCCCTGTTTAATTGGTTTTACCGCATATAACTTATATACGATCGGCAAGATGACTTGCTGAAAGGCCATCTTGATAACCTGTTTTATAAAAAATACCATGATTCTTATATTGCCCTCTAATCCATTTACTTATTGTCTCAATACTATGAAGTATATCATATTTTCCAATTAATAACGATATTATAACGCAAGTTTTCACAAAAGAAATAGAATCGTAAGTTTTTTGACACATTTTGTATCCTTTGTTTCAATCGAATCATTATGCTAAAATTAATAAGACAGATGAACTGTCTATTTCATAAAGGAGTTAACATGATAAGCATGGAAAAACGTATTTTTTTATTTGATAATTTAAAATTTTTTCTGATTCTCACCGTTGTCATTGGGCATTTTATTGATTATATAACTAAGTCTTCTCATATGATGAGTGGATTGTTTTTATTTATCTATTCTTTTCATATGCCATTTTTCATTTATTTAGCAGGATTATTTCACAGCAACCATAATATAAAAAATCGTTGCGTTTCATTTATCGCAATTGGTTTCTCGATGAAGATACTTTTTGCATTATGCAGAATGATATTTTTTCACAAAGCATCTTTCTCTTTGTTGTCCGATTCAGGACTTCCTTGGTTTATGTTCGCTATGGCCATGTTTACAGCAGTTTCCTACTTCCTGCGTGATTTTAATACCTTCACATTATTTATTTTGTTCACGCTTCTGGCTTGCTTTGCTGGTTATGATGAGTCATTGGGCAACTTTCTTTATCTATCCAGATTTATCGTATTTTACCCATTTTATCTTCTTGGCCAAATAACCAATAAAGAAAAAATATTGTTTATCACACAACGTCCCGTTCTCAAAATTATTGGTGCTATCTGTATTATTGGCTGGGGCATCTTGTGCATGACTCAAACTGGTCATCTTATTTTTTTACTGGCGCTTTTCACTGGCAAGCATTCCTTCGCATCTAATGAAATATTTGCCTTTTATGGTCCTATTTACAGGGCATTATGCATGGCGATAACTATTATCGCAGGCTTTTGTCTTATGTGCATTTTTCCTAATAAAAAGCTGCCATTTATCACAAAGGCCGGCAGCCGTACACTTCAAGTCTTTTTCTGGCATTATCCGTTTATCTATTTCTTAACCGGAATACACGCCGATAAACTTCTGGCCGACTCCGCACCGGGTAAAGTAATCTGGCTACTGACCAGCATTCTTTTAACTCTTCTCCTAAGCACTAGAATTTTTGCTTTTCCGGTTAAAGGAATCCAGAAATCTTTTTCTTCTGGCAAAAATTAATGTACACAATAATAAATCCCCGCATACCATTTCCGATATACGGGGACTTTTTTTACCACTCTCTGGTAAGTAATTCAATTCGAGCTGCGGCACGGGCCCATGCACGTCTTGCGCGGGCAATATCCGTATCCGGACCTGGATTAGTGATACGCTCTCTCGCACGGGAAAGCGCAGCTTTTGCTCTATCCAGATCGACTTCCTCTGGCCATTCGGCAATTTCCGCCATGATGCTGATCTTGTCTGGCTGTATTTCTACAAAACCATCATGAATCGCAATATGTCGGATACTTCCGTCAGCCTTTGTGATATGAGTAACTCCCGGCGCCATCATGACAGTCACCGGAATATGTCCCGGAAGGACGCCAATCTCGCCTTCCGCAGTTCTCATTTCAACCATTTTGACAGATTCATCACACATCAGATGATCCGGTGTAATGATCTGCAGCTGCATCAAGGCTTCCATATCTCATCCTCCAGACTTATTTCACTTTGGCAAG
>NZ_JBBMEK010000334.1:0-3012 GCF_040096555.1 Coprococcus intestinihominis
TCCTTATCCGTCACGGTATATCTGTTGGATGAATCCAGTGTCAGGATACGGGTCTGATCCAGCTCATCCTTCCACTTGCTGTCTGTTGTATCCTTGGCAAAATATCTTCTCGTACCGTCACCGTCAGTCTGGCAGTAATAGTCTGTACTTCCGATCTTCTTCGCCGTCATGGTCTGGTGGTAGTTCAGACGGAAGCCTTTGCCGTAACCGATATCCGCCCCCTGTTCACTGCTGTTGAACACATGGCTCAGGCTGATAGGCGCGCGGCTGCCGGAAAGGGCATAAGTCGGATGCACCAGGATCTGGCTGCCGTTATAATCATTCACATAGCCTGTACCGGCCCTGCCGATATCATGCTGGTGATACGTCCAGAAATCCTCCAGGCCCTCGCAGCTTACGTACTGGATCATGATCTGGGGACGTGTGGCCGCATTATCATCCAGATTGTCATCAGATGAAATGTATTCGTTATACGTACCTTCTTCCTCCCCATGCTCTTTCATCATCAGGCCGTAGTTCTTCCCATCCGCATACCAGTCTTTTACCACACCTGTGATATCAAAGACCAGTCTTGTCAGTCCAGAACCTGAAAAAGCGATATAATCGGCCACTTTCGGGTCGTAAGACGGTTTGTTGTCCCATGTGACAGTCTTACTGTTCCAGTCCTTTGTCACACGGTGGATATCAATGCGGCGCTGGTCTGAACCGCCCGGGCGTCTGATGGCCACATACCAGGCGGATGTCACCATCTCAGAAGCTTTGTTGAGCTGCGGAAGGGTGAACTTCAGGTAGCTTCTGAGGACGGAACCGTCCGCCCTGCCTGTCTTCAGGATATGGCTGTTGTAAAAATTGTCTGTATTGTAGAAAGAAGAGACATGGCAGTCCTGGATCTTATCCCTGGCCACATCTGTTGTCACCACCGGATCGATGACCACCGGATACACTCTTTCTTCTGCCGCAAGCCATCCCGCATCCGCTTCCAGTCTCACATACGCCTCCTTGTTCTTCTCTCCGCCGTCATCTGTCAGGGTCAGTGTCAGGCCGTGGCTCACTTCCCCTGCGGCATCCGTCATATACGGTGCAGACAGTCTGTAAACTTCCCTGTCCCCTGCATCCTCAAAAACGATATCCGCACCTTCCTGTCTGGCCTTTAACCCACCCGGAGCATAGCGCCATGTGAAAGCATGCACTGCGTCTGCCTGCTTTAAGACCAGATCCTCTTTCAGGCTTTCCGGGCCGATGGTGTAACGGATATCTACACCATGGAAGGCTTCCGGATAAAGGATGCGGCTCTTTAAATGTCTGACGGCATAGGCCGCTGTGGGGTCCTTTTCACTGTCTGCCGTATGCTCCAACGCACCGGCACTATCCGGCTGCTGCTCCTCCGTTTCCTTTAAAATCTGGCGTTTCACGGAATTGGCATCCACAAAACCCCATGTGAGCTTTCTGCTGCCCTCTCCCAGTGAAACCATCTGCTTTTTCTTCACCTTGTTGGACAGACGGACTCTGAAGGCCCCTGAAATATTTTCCATATCATCCGCATCAGCCGGCACTTCATCAGCTGCCGCTTCCAGGCGGTTGTCGATCTCTTCCCAATGACCGTCCTTCATGTAATGGACCGGTGTGCCGTAAATGGCCGCTGTAAAACGGTGGTCCGCATGTTCAAACACCTTCATGCAGGCCGTTCTTTTTGAAATAACTTCTTTCATCTCTGTGGTATTCATTAATTCTTTACTCATTGTTCTTTCTCCTTTTTCTTTTGTTCTGTCATATATAAAGTTTCGTGCAAAGATCCGGATATTTGCCATGTCAGCATCACGGCAGCCCCAGCCCGGAATTCCAACTGTATTCTCGAATTTCCAGAAACAGGTTTTCCGCATTGAGTTCTGTTATTCTCAGACACTCTTTCTCACATTCATTCTTACATTTGAAGAATGTCTTATCTAATTTTCTTAGTTTCCGTGATGTTGAGGTTATTATATTCCCATTTTCAGAGATTGTCAATAGATATTTTCTAATTTTTTCAGATTTTTATTCTCTGCATTTTCTCAAAATCCAAGAAATCAAAAAAAGAGACATCCTTTGATATTTTCTCTGTATCTTATACAAAGTCATATCAAAAGATGTCTCTTATATGAAACAACAACTTTTAGCGTGTTTTATCCTTGCCAATATTTTCAATTGTCTTTTTCACTTCTTTATAAGAATCCCCCAACCGTTTCCCGCGCTTCGAAATTTGTTTATGGTCATAAGCAAACAGCACTGCCTTATTCGACATTTTTTGCTTAAAAGAAGCCATGCATCCCCCTTCGGAATTCAAATTTCCTATTACTATCTTATGCCGCAATCTGAAATATCGTTTTCGAAACATTATCTTCTTCTAAACATTATCCAGCACCTAGCGCTTCAAATCCAAAGCGTGCAGTCAAAAACTTCATGAAACAGGATTTGTGAAACACTCAATTCTCGGGTAAACATATAGAAATTCCCCTCTTCACAGCAGGTGCTCCTAACACGTCCGGTACTTAGATGCCGTCCTTTGGCATCTTATGTACCGCTGACAGTGTTAGGCAGTGCGAACGTGCCTGCTGTGAAGAGGGGAATTTTATATGTTTTCGAAAAATCCTGAATGTTTCACAAATCCGTCTAAGGTCTGTTTTCTGCGCTCTATCCTTTTTTTTGCGGATCTCTGTGTGCCACCAGACGACAAATTGGATTGCCCTTGGCTGTAAAGCGCTCCTCATATTCAGTCATAACGTTGCCTTCCGCATATTCACTGTGATGCAGGTCAAACGTATAGTTGTCCAGCTGCCAGCCGGCCACTTCCACCTGCTCCAGTGAAAAATCAAATAACGGACGATTGTCTGTCTTGAAGATCACACGTCCCTCCGGGCAGAGAATCCGATCATATCGTGCCCAGTATTCCTTGGAAGTCAAACGACGTTTAGCATGGCGATCCTTCGGCCATGGATCTGAGAAATTCAAATAAATCCTGCCTACTTCATTCTCATC
>NZ_JBBMEK010000335.1:0-3002 GCF_040096555.1 Coprococcus intestinihominis
CATAACCGAACTCCTCCGCCTCATAAGGGCCGTACGTCTCCGATTCGCATCCCGGATGCAGCCTGATCAAAATCGGCTCCATGCAGTTCTTCTGAGCATTCGGCACAATATAGGAAATGTCGTAGGCCTCCTGCTCATTGATAAAATAATCATTGGCCGTAAACACCACACGTTCATCTCTGTCATCGGAAAAAAATTCGCCCAGTGAAGTACCGAGGGCCTCAAGTATATCCTCCAGCGTTGCAATAGACGGAGACGTCAGATTCCTCTCAACCTGAGAAAGAAAACCCTTCGTCAGTTCACTGCGGTTCGCCAGCTCCTCAAGGGTCAGCTGATTCTTTATCCTGAGCAGCTTAATCTTTGCACCTATATCCACGCTGATTCCTCCTTAACTTTAAGTTCGATATTGCTAAACAAATCTATTATAGATTAATTTTTTACGTTGTCAAGTATTTTTAAACAAAAAGTTTAGTAAAATAAAACTGTGAAAAATGCAAAATTCAGGTAAAATACAGACCTGGTTTTTGAATACAGAAAACCCCAGAGGTCACCACCTCTGGGGTTTTCTTTTTCTCTTGAAGCTCTTAACATCCTTCTTCAAAGACATTATCTCTTATGCATTTTCAAATCGCAGTATGTGTTTTACACAATACAGTTATTTTCCATTGATAACTGCACGGGAAATAACCATTTTCTGGACTTCGGAAGTTCCTTCATAAATCGGAATAATACGTGCATCTCTGTACTGTCGCTCTATTGCATACTCTTTCATATAGCCATAGCCGCCATGAATCTGCAGCGCCTTATTGGCTACTTCAACCGCTGTCTCCGATGCATAATACTTCGCCATCGCCGCTTCTTTTGTAATATTCTTGCCTGCCTGGCGCAATGCTGCCGCATTCAGGGTCAGTGCCTTGGCTGCCTCTGTCTTGGTTGCCATATCTGCAAGATACCACTGAAAGCCCTGATTGGCATTCACCGGTTTGCCGAAAACTTTCTGACCAAAGCCAATAATTCTTCCTGCTCTTCTGTCAAAATAAAACTCATCCTTATTCCTCCTGCGATTTATTGCGCATGTCCTATTTCCACTCAAATACGCCTCTATCCAGAATCGGCTTGCCGTCTTCCAGATTCACGAAACGGAAATAAGCCTTCCCCTCTTCCATCTTCCAGATTTGAAGCTGAACTTTTGTATCCGGGAATAAAACGTTTCTCATCTGAGCAGCCATCCTCGTCATTCTCTCCGGTTCACCCGGGCAAAGCAGTTCAATGGCCATTCGGCAGGAGAAACCGAAGGAGCATAAGCCCTGAATAAATGCTTTCGGGAATCCCATTTCTCTGGCATATTCAGAATCAACATGAACCAGATTCGTATCACCTGTTAATCTGTAAAGAAGATTCTGAACCGGTGTGATGTAATCATCCAATGTTAAATCGGGTGCTCTGTCAGGAATCACAACTTCACTCTTAGGCATCGGTTTTCCGCCAAATCCACCGGCCTCATGGAAAAACGTTGTAGAATAATTGGTACATACAAGATTGCCTGCCTCGTCACGAACATCTACCTTCGTCTTAACAACTGCACCCTTTCCCTCGCCTCTGTCATAAACATCTGTAATGACATCCTGATACTGGAAGGTACCCTTGATCGGGTCAATCGGACGGTGCATAATGATTTCATGATCCATATTCAGGAAAGAAATGGTCGGCTTAATGATCTCATCTGCCAGCATCGAAGCCGGAAGCGGCATCCACTGATACGGTTTCACGTTCACTGTTCCCCAGTAAGGAATGGTTCCATATGTCGGAATGGCTTTCAGATACTTCTCATAAGTATAAGCCACATCTTCTCTGTGAGCACCAACTGCCAGTGCATATAAAATAATGTCACGCCAGTTATACTCCATGTATCTCGGTTCCATTTTCTTGCCAATAAGCACTTCATCCAACTTAATCTTCTTATCCATAATGACCCTCCCTTGAAACATAATCATCAATACATTACCTGTTATGTATATAGAAAGCAACAATGATGCCAATTCTTATAGGCTCTGAAGCCCTTGAATTCAGCGGATTTTCACCATTTACCTATTTTAAAAAGTGTAGTAAATCATCCATAGTGTAGCAAATTGTCCACATGTAAGTGCAGACTTTGATTAAGTCTCCGCTCTCCGCAAAAAAAGAACCGACATCCATTTAGACTTCGGTTCTGAAAAAATACGCTATTTAATTTCCCGATGAATCGCAATACCCGCTTTCCGCATCTTCCGATACAGAAGGCTTCTGTCAATGCCTAATTCCTCGGCTGTTTTTTTACAGTTCTGGTTGTTTCGCCGCAGCGCATCCCTGATAATCGCTGCTTCATGCAGGTTCATCATTTCCGACAGTTTCATTTGTGACACACTATTTCCCGCTGTCCCCGATACAAGCCTTCCGGGAAGGTCCATTTCTTCAATGACGTAACTGTCACAGGTTGCATAGGCACTGGTGATAACATTGATCAATTCACGCACGTTTCCCGGCCACTTGTAACACATCAGCAGATATTTCACCCTGTCTGACAACAAATGACCGGTCTTATATTTCGCATTCAACGCATTCAGCACATGATTGGCATACAACAGAATATCCGTCGGATGCTCACGCAGGGGCAGCGTCTCAATATTAACCACATTCAGCCGATAATAAAGGTCCTCACGAAACTCACCTCTTTCAACCATTTCCGCCAGATTCTGTCTTGTCGCCGATATAAAGCGCACATCGATGGGGATCGGCTTGCCGCCGCCTACTTTCTCAATCTCATGCTCCTGAAGCACACGCAGCAGTTTCGCCTGCAGCACTAACGGCAGGTCTCCGATCTCATCCAGGAAAATCGTTCCGCCGTCTGCCAGCTGAAACTTACCAATCTTGCCGCCCTTCTTGGCTCCGGTAAATGCACCCTCGTCATATCCAAACAGTTCACTTTCCAATAGCTCTGACGGAATGGAGGCACAATTGATACT
>NZ_JBBMEK010000336.1:0-2978 GCF_040096555.1 Coprococcus intestinihominis
TATCACACAGGTATGTTTCCTCGACACTTTGTCATAGTTGACATCTACCAACAGAATACTCACCGGTTAAACTGTTTATGCGGCATGACGCTCCTTCGTCATCTCAATGGCACTGTCCATATTCCCGGATGCTGCCACTACAAAAACAGGCAAACTGTCCTGATAACTGCTGTTGATCTCACATTCCCAGTATTCCAGCCTTTCCCCGTCTTTCTCAATGCACGTCAGAAGCTCCGGTGGAATACGCCATCCATCTGATTCTTCTGTCATCATGGTAACGGCCGCTGACAGAAAATAGCGGATCACACTCTGTCCATGACCATTATCCTTGAAATCCGTATCCAGTCTCCTGAGATATTTCTGAAAAGCGGCTTCTTCAAAAATAGCCAGACTGCTGCCATACCACTTGGTCACAATATATTGCTTATTGCTGTCCATCTGTAAATCTGTACATCCGTCTGTCCTAAGTTCAACTGCTCCTCTCATGTAAACCCCTCCTAATTACTGCAGCTCCGCCAACAGCTGCTTCTGTCACATGACTAATGTTCCTCTCTTCCATCAGCCAACACTTCTCCCACAAGTCTTAATAGCGATTATGAACAACTTCTATGGCTGCAATGACATCCCGCATCTTGAGTTCGGTTCCGTCATCCAGAACTGCCGTCCCCGTCAGATGCCCAAACACCTGATGCTGATCGCTGGCAATTACTTTCATATCAATCTTTGCTTTTCTGTCCAGGATCGGCTCAAAAATCCCCTCAAACCGACCATCACTGGATGAAATCGTCCACGGATCCATGTAATTAAAATTGCCCTTATCATCCTGTCCGATCATAAAAACAACTTCCTGAAGCTTATGGGCACGGCCATCATAGAAAATCACATTCTCAGTGGCACTGCTCCGATCACTGAATCCATAGCCGAGATTGAAACCGAAAGGTACACCGTTCAGCCTTGTACTGCAGGTTCCCCAACGCCAGATATTGTCATAAGTCCACACACCGCGTCCCCAGTCAAGGACAGCCATATCTTTTCTCCCATCAAAAATATAATCGCGCCCGTCAAAGTTCACTTTGCCCTTGACCGGCATACAATTCACCTTCTGATTGTAATAAAAAGCCTTCTGATTCTCCTTCCACGGTGTTGCAATACAGATGCTGTCCATCTCCGGCTGCTTCATCAGAAGATCCGCCGTCAATGTCTTACCATCCTGAAAATCACGGAAAACACACTGAATTCTTCTTCTATGCGGCTTCACCGTATAACGAAGATGAATCCGACCATTTCTGAAATCCGCATTGCCATCGTCCGATGTCCTCCCCAGTCCCAATCGTCCCATAGGCATTGCCGTCAATATGGTCTCAGTATGTTCCTTTCGTTCCACAAGATCAATCAAAGAAACACTAATTAATCCCGCATATCCCAGATCCGACAGGGTAAATGCAACGGCATAATGTTCATTGCCCGCAAGATAATAATCCCATTCCTTAATGCGAAAAGAAGGGGCTGCAATATTCTCGCGATTATACTGCCAGACCGGTCGTCTCGCCCATCCAGGCGTTACAACGTATCCCTGCTTATCCAACAACTTCTGAACATCCGTTACCTCATGCTGCATAAAGATCCCTCCTGTCTTCTCTTATTTTGAACGTATATTATCAGTATAACAAATTTTTTGAAAAAAAATAGTCTTTTATACATATTTCATAAATTTCGGTGCAAACTAATGCTGTCACCCGTCAATATGTTAGCTTTTCCGTTCACAGCATCAAGTGAAAAATATTCCTCACGATTACATGTTGAACGGACTCAGTTTTTTCGCAATTGAAAGGAGATTATCAAAATGGAAGTAAACAATTCAATTAAATGTGGCGTTCATGATTGTAAACATCATGCAGGTAATGTGGAATACTGTACCTTAAACTGTGTCAGCATCGGCGCCTGCGAATGTTCCCCTAAGACAAAAGAGGGCACCGACTGCGAATCTTTTGCAGCCCGCTAAACTAAAAAAAGGGCTGCACCAATAACCCCAAAGCGTGCGGCCCATGTATATCAAACTATGAGAAACACGCTCCGCGAGTTTCTCAAGTTATCGCGGCAGTCGCCAAGGTCTCGTGCAAGCACGAACCTTGGCTCGTTGCTCGCGTAAATAAGGCGTCGCTTTAACGATTAAAAAATCGTAAAGCGGACGCCCCTTTTGTTCAATCATCCCTTATAATCATTAGTATAACTCTTACCAGCTACTACTGTTACAACTATAATTTATCACAGTACTTTCATTATAGCATCTCATTCCTTGATCTTGAACCGGTTAAAACTCTTTTCAAACTTTTCAAGCCACTTTCTCTGCATAATCAAGGCATATCCACCCCTGCCCTGATTTCAGTTTTCCCCATCGGCTTCTCTCTCCGGCTGCATTGACAATTCCCGTTGCTTCTTCTGTAATGGTAAATACCCCCTTGCCTGTAAATCCCACAGCCTTTGAATAAATTGTAGGTGCCTGCCGGATGTTCAGATCGTCAACAGAAACTCTTACCATATATGCTGTCTTTTTATTTAATATCGTACTATCTGTCGAAGTATTTTGATCTGTCTGATGACTGTCATTATTCCGGTTATTCTGACCGCTCTGCCCACTTTGATTTGTTGACTGTTTTTTATTCCCAATACCAAAATACTCTGCTATTGCAGCTGCCTTGGCCTCCGCTATAGCTTTTAAGTTTTCCTGTTTCGACAGGAAAAGACATTCCTTGGGATTATCATGAAAACCATGCTCAACTATATAATCATAACGAACCGGGCCATTTTTCGCCTGTCCCTGTGAAGCTGCTCCAGATACTGCCCCGCGGATAACCCCATACCAGTCTGCGCCGTTGCTCTGGGTCTTTGTCACGACTCCCCTGTTATAAGTAATGCCTGTGGATGGCTTCATGACTTTGACAATGGCATCGATCATTTTCTCTGCCAGTTTTTCTGAT
>NZ_JBBMEK010000337.1:0-2968 GCF_040096555.1 Coprococcus intestinihominis
ACTATATACATCTAATAAAACAGGAAATCAGTACAAAAAATTTGATTTTAAGTTTAATTTTGCTATTAAAGAGCTTAGTTATGTCGGACTCATATCTTATGTGAAATTCAATCCAAAGATTACACTTACTCAAGATGGAGCAAATGTAGATTTAACAGATTTTGATGTTAAGACAGAAGTAAGGGATAAGGCTCGAAGCTATTGGGAGGAACATTCGACTAAGAACAAATCGAAAAACAAGCCAGTAGAAACACTGGAGGTTGAAGACGAGGAGAATGAATCCACAGATGACGAATTGTTAGATGATTTCAAGGTAAAACTTCAGAGTGCAATCGCTAATATGTCTCCAGCAAAGTTTGAACAATTTTCACGAGCACTTCTTACAAAGATGGGAGTGGAGTTTACCAACAAAGGCGTTCAGGTGTCAAATGATGGTGGCATTGATGGTTATGGATATCACGTAGATGCCGATGATTTTAGAACAACCAGAGTGGTTATTCAGTGTAAAAGATTTAATTCAAATCCAGTGAGTGAGCCGGATATCAATCAATTTCTTGGGGCGATGAACAAATATCAAGCCGATTATGGAGTATTTATTACTAATAGCCGATTTACCAATAAGGCAAGAGAGGCTGCGAGAGAAGGTACGCCGATAACACTGATTGACGGAAATGATTTAATCAGACTGGTTATTAAATATGAATTGTATATAACACCAGTCACAACATATGTATTGGATGGTTTTTATACCGAGGATTGACACTAACGATAGCATAATTTACTCAAAGGATTTTTAAAAGGGGGCATAGAATGATGGCAAAGCAAAAGACCTATATCGCAATCGACCTTAAATCATTCTATGCTTCTGTGGAGTGTAAAGAACGAAATCGTGACCCATTGACAACAAATCTTGTGGTTGCAGATAAGAGCAGGACAGAGAAAACCATCTGCCTTGCGGTATCTCCGTCATTAAAAAGTTATGGGATACCCGGCAGACCACGCTTGTTTGAAGTCGTGCAAAAGGTAAAAGAAGCTAATAATACCCGAAGGTGGAAAGCACTAAATCGTACATTTACTGGTTCGTCTGATGACAGTACAGAATTAAATGCGAATCCGGCATTGGAGATTGATTATATCGTTGCACCACCTCGTATGGCATACTATCTGGAATATAGTACCAAGATTTACAGTGTTTACTTGAAATACATTGCTCCGGAAGATATTTTCCCGTACTCGATTGATGAAGTATTCATAGATGCAACCAATTATCTGAATACCTATCAGATGACTGCAAGGGAACTTGCCATGACGATGATACAGGATGTTTTGAAAACAACAGGAATTACGGCAACAGCCGGAATCGGCACGAATATGTACTTGTGTAAGATTGCAATGGATATCGTGGCAAAGCATATTGAGCCGGACAAGGACGGTGTGCGAATTGCCGAATTGGATGAAATGTCTTACCGCAGAAAGCTATGGAATCATAGACCGCTTACAGATTTCTGGAGAGTTGGTAAAGGCTATGCAAAGAAACTGGAAGAACATGGACTTTTTACTATGGGAGATATTGCAAGGTGTTCCATCGGAAAGTCGAATGAACTGTATAACGAAGAACTGCTCTACAAGCTGTTTGGAATCAATGCGGAATTGCTAATTGACCATGCTTGGGGATATGAACCTTGTACGATGGAGCAGGTCAAAGCCTATAAGCCGGAAACCAATAGTGTATGTTCAGGACAGGTACTTCACTGCCCGTATGATTACGAAAAGGCAAAGTTGATTGTAAAAGAAATGACCGACCAAATGGTGCTTGATTTGGTGGATAAAGGACTTGTAACTGACCAGCTTGTGTTGACAATCGGCTATGATATTGAGAATTTAAGTAATCCGAACCTAAAATATCAATACAAAGGCGAGGTTACGATTGACCGATATGGACGCAAAGTTCCAAAGCACGCACACGGAACAGCGAATCTTGAGAAAAAGACTTCCTCTACTCGATTGATTACCAACGCCGTGATGGACTTGTATGACAGGATAGTTGACGAGCATTTGCTTGTACGCAGAATAACAATCACAGCGAATAAACTTGTTGATGAAAAATCCGTCAAGCAGGAAGATGAATACCAGCAACTCGACCTCTTTACCGATTACGAAGCACAGAGGAAGAAGCAGGCGGAGGAAGAAGAAAAATTAGAACGGGAAAGGCGTATGCAAGAAGCAATGCTGAGTATCAAAAAGAAGTTTGGCAAGAATGCTGTGTTGAAGGGAATGAACCTTGAAGAAGGTGCAACCGCCAAAGACCGAAACGAGCAAATCGGCGGTCATAAGGCTTAAATAAACTGGAATTTGAGGAATAAAATATGGGCATATTAGAAATAGTTTTTAATTCAAGAAAATTTGATTTGAATGATGATGTTCTGATGGGATTTGATAATTACTTTGATAAAAAAAGTAAGGATTATAATAGTTTTTGTTTAGACGAAGAAGATATTAATCCTTTACAAAACTTTGTAGCACAGATTAAGTCTGCTGACTCAGATAGTGTAATTTATGTATCTACTTATGGCTATGAAATCACAAATAGTAAAGGAGAAAAATCAACATACGCCGATGCTCTTTGGATTGACACAGTTTTACCTATTTCCCAAATAGAGAGATATATTGAAAAAAGTGGTGTTGCTGAACCAAGTAATATTTCTTTTGTTGGAGATAGTGATGAATGTGGAAACTATAAAGTATGGATTATAGCTCAGGAAGAGAATAATCCTCATATTATAGAGCTGACTGACCGCAAGAAGATAGACCATATGATAATATTATATTGGGATTGATAAGTTATAAAATTCAAGTTTGGAGAATTGAGAAAATCGGAAGTTATGGAGGTACTTTATGAACGAGAGAGAAAAAATTATCCGATTATGGTTTGATATGTGGATTAAGAAAGCAGATTTAGGAATTGACA
>NZ_JBBMEK010000338.1:0-2955 GCF_040096555.1 Coprococcus intestinihominis
TTCGCTGTTTCGGCTATGCTGTAGATGATCGCAGAACTGGTGGCTCCATTGACGGTATCGATCATTTCCCAGTTCTTGCGGTTATGCTCTGTAGAACATAACAAGAAGAACTGGCTGTTCAGCCAGTCGGTGAAAGGTGCTGGGACAAGTGTTGCTGTCTATATCATAGTCAAAATGGCGAAAGCCCACAAACTGAACATCTATGAATATCTAAAATATGTTCTTGAGCGGCGGCTAGATAATACCTGGATGGATGAACAACTTTTAGAATTAGCACCATGGAGCGAAAAACTCCAGTCTATAAAAAAATCGCAATCGGATTAAAGTGAATTACTTCAACCCGCAAAGAGCTGGGGCAATTTTTTAGTCCCGCATTACTCTTTGGCACTCACGATTTAAAAGTATTTTGAAGGAGGATATAAAAACTATGGTATTCAGTTCAGCAATTTTTTTGCTCATGTTTGCATATTCCGTAAGAACTGCGCATCCGTTCCGGAGGAACGGAGCGCCATTCCGCTTCAAACTGAGCAAAGCTCAGCAGGTTGATTAGTTACTATTGGTTATTCTGCGATCCCTGCCAGGAAATTCAAGGCGATATGCCTTGGATGTCATTCGGCTTAAGCAGGCATCTGCGTAGGTGGAATCCCCAAAAAGCTGATACCATCCAGATACTGGAATCTGTGAGATAATAATAGTTGCCTTGCGGCAGTCTCTGGACTCGATGATTTCAAATAAATCGCGGCATTTCTCGATGTCCAGATCCATTAATCCGAAATCATCTATCACCATGAGATCATAAGCTGCCATTTCATTCGAATACTCAAAGTAAGTACCTTCCCGCCTGGCATGATCTGATTCTTTTAAGAGAGTATTCGCACGTATGTATTTAACAGTACGGTTCTGATGCATTGCTGTGATACATAAGGCGCAGGCGATGTGCGTTTTCCCAGCACCGGCCCCTCCGGTCATCAGCAGGTTATTCGGCTCATCGATCCAATCACACTTGGCCAGAAGTTCTATGACGTGTGTATTCAGCTGACGTTCTGGATCATAGATTGAATTGTCAAGATCAGCTGCAGGATATTTCAGAGTCGCTTTCTTCATGAGACGTTTAAACTTTTTACTCTCACGCTGATCCCATTCCTGATTTACAATAGCAGCAAAGCGGACTTCAAATGGTTCGAGACCTGTGTTTGGTTCCAACAGCTGCTTTTCAAAGGCTTCAGCCATACCGGACATGCGAAGTTTGTACAGCCGATCCATGAGTAGGTTCTGTTCCTTTGTGAGTTTATCGTTATAAAGATAGTCTTTTAATCTGTATGCCATAGTACGTCACCCTTGCTTATAGTAGTCCTTTCCTCTGATATTTTCATGATTGGGCAGTGTTCCGGGTGAATGCTCGGGGAGTTCCTTCACATCCATCTTTTTGAGCATCTGCTTGAAGGTAAAATACTTACAGGAATTGATCTCTATACATTTACGGGCAACTTCTTCAGCAGCACCTTTGGGGATTGTTTTTACTTTATGCAGGATACCTGCACAGGCATTATAAGACTGCTCTTCATGTTTTGATGATTTAAGGAGCCTGTCAATCAGTTCTGACATCGCAGGACCAATGGTAGAAGCCCAGCGGCGGTAATAATTACCATCCTTTGAATTGACTTCTTTGTAATAAAGGTGTTCTGGCGGCATATGTTCATCTACCGTGATATACAGCGGAAACTCTCTATAAGACCGCTTATGTGTACAGATCAGCCGATTATACTGATCACAGATTCTGATCTCTGAAGCGGTTGCCTTCAGGATTGCAGGCTTGCCACAGTAAGAGTACAATACGGAGTAGTAGTGGCCGTCATACTCGATGTGGTAGTTGTTGGGAACTTTTAAGACCGCTTTATAGTCGCAAGCCGTGTAACATCCGCCTGGCAGTGGTTTCATACATGGTTTGTCATACTTTCCGAAAGCATCCAGTCTTGAGAAATCCTTGCCTTGAAAAGGTCGTTTATTGAGGACCGCTACTATTTTTTTGATATCTTCATTCAGGTCTTCAAATGACACATATATCTTTTCTTTCAATTTCTCAACCAGATGTGTTTCAAGATAACGTACATGATTTTCAACTGTAGGCTTGCCTTTCGGCTTTCTAGCGGGCGGTGGAAGAACTATAGTTTCATAGAAATCTTCCAGATCTGCAAATGTAGACTGCAGGATAAGTTCATCCTTTGTGTGCTTGGTTACTGCAGTTTTCAGGTTATCCGGCACAAAATACTTGGCAACAGCACCATAAAAAGAAACTGCATGCGCACAGCCTTCTATAAAACACGGAAGTTTCTCGTTTGGAAAAGCTTCTGCATAGATCAGGCTGCTGACTCCCAGCGTGGTCGCAAAGATATGGACTTTTTTGATCTCGCCCGTTTCAGTGTCTGTTAACAGTTCAGGTTGATCGCCGACCCAGTCGATATACATCTTTTCACCGGGGATTCGGTTTACGGCCATTGATACCTTCTGACTACCATAGTTTTCTGCTATGAATCGGTTGAAGTATTCGTAAAACTGTGACTTCTCATAACCATCAGGATTCTTTTCTTTATAATCCAGCCAACAGAACGAAATGTTCATGCGGCTCCCTGGTGCATGGATTCTGTCATAGTAATACTGGAAATCTGGAAGCGGGACATCTTTCCTCTGTAGATTTTTCTGCGGATAGAAAAGGTACTCAACTTCCTTAGGTGCCATCATTCGGAGTTCCTCGATTGGGATTCCGTTGGCATGGTATCGGCTCATGATCAGATTTAATGTACCTGAGCCAATCTTGTAACGGTCCATAACGGACCTGGTCTGGCATCCATTCAGACACATCTGGATGGAGCCGATAATCGTGTTGTAGTCTTGCATAATTATGCCTCCTTTCGCAATCATTTAATGACTACCGCTGATTGTCAAGGTAGTTGAGAT
>NZ_JBBMEK010000339.1:0-2917 GCF_040096555.1 Coprococcus intestinihominis
GGAAGTGCGCAGTTACCCGGCAGGGGCAGAGGGCGGACCGGAAGGAACAGGGACTGTCCTTAAAACTTTTGCCTATGGCAGCACATGGAAAGACCAGCTGGCATCGGTTACCATGGAGGGGAAGACAAGGAACTTCACCTATGATGCCAACGGCAACCTGCTCAGTGACGGGAAATATACCTACAGCTGGACAAAGGGAAGCCTGCTTGAGAAAGTGACAGGTGATGGCCTGGAGGCAGTGTATACCTATGATGCATCGGGCATCCGGACATCCAAGAAAGTAAACGGTATCACAACAGAATACCTGACAGCGGGCGGCAGTGTCCTGTCTGAGAAGAAGAACGGTGTATGGCAGCATTACCTGTATGACGGCAGCGGCCAGCTGACAGCCATCCGTTATAAGGGTGCGGATTACTATTATATCCGTGACGGCTTAATGAGCATCACAGGACTGGTTGACGCCAATGGTACAGCTGTAGTAAACTACAGATATGACAGCTGGGGAATGCTGACAGGCATCACAGGCAGCATGGCAGGGACACTTGGAAAGGACAACCCGTACAGATTTAAGGGGTACTACTATGATGAAGAGACGGGGATGTACTATCTGAAGAGCCGCTATTATCAGCCGGAGATCTGCAGGTTTATCAGTGCAGATGAAGAAGATGTGTTGACAAGTACCTATGTGGGTTTTACAAATAAAAATTTATATTTGTATTGTGATAATAATTCGTTGGAAAAAGTAGATGAGTGCGGAGATATAGCAGAATGGGTAGTAGGCGCAGCTATAGGTGCGACTATAAATGTTGTTACATCATTAATTTCAGCCCAAGCAACTGGACAGGAATTTGGTATGAAAGATGCAATTATTGCAGCAACATTTGGAGCATTAAGTGGTGTGGCTAAATACAGTCCATGTGCAATTCTTTTAAATGGCGTTTATACAGCATATACAAGCTATAAAGGCGGAGCAACTATAGAGGCATCATTATTTAATGGCTGTATTTCAGCTGGCTTTTCTGCTATAAGTATTGGAAATTTGTCAAAATTGAATACTTTTTCGAATGGAGAAATTCAAGTAGGAGAAACGATTGCTACAAGCGTTATTGATTTGGCGGTAGGGACAGGAAATGCGTGTATGTCTTCTGGAATAACTACAGCAGTAACCTTATCGTACTCCAGAAATAGAACAAATCATTCTTCAAAGAAACGAAATATAAGAGGCCGGGAACCACGAAAGATAGCAGATAAAAAAGTAAGAAGAAATGGAAGAACATATCGTGAGCGTCGGTATATTTATCATAATCGTAGATTTGTTAGATGGGATAGACTGCGATAAGAAGGTATCAATTAATAAAAAAATTAATCCTCCAACTATGTTGGGGAGAATAGAGTAAGTGGAAACGTGGCATATGCTATAACAAAGCCTCCTATGTTAAAAGGAGAATGGTGTCGCAAGCCAATCTCAAAACATAGGAGGCGGTCCAAATGGACAATCAATGCTTGCGACACTGTCCTTCTGGACGAGCAGTAACAAAGCCCTTATAAGAGTTAAAACAAACCACCACTTGAAGTGGTGGTTATGACTTAGAGCAAATTAAATCGTTTCATACGTGTCAAAAAGTTTTTATAGGGGATTGAGAAAAGTAGTAGCTGAATCGATGTAAATAATTTGTTTGGTGTATGGGAGGTATATTTGATATTGAGTGAGGAAGATTTATTGGTAATTCGGGCAGCGGATGATAGGGCTTCTGTACTATTTGGAGTGATTCTAACAAATTTACTTGTGATAATTTTAAAATGGGAGAATGATGTATGGTGGTGGACGATTCTATTAATTATCATTTCATTATTATCGTTAAGACCAGTGTTTGTTGGAAATGAAACCCTTATTTTAAGTGAAGCAGGTATAGTAATAAAAGATGGTAAATATAAGAGACAGTATTTATGGAATGAGTTGCCTGTGAAACGAATAAATGGTAATTGTGTTAATTTAGGCAGAGGAATAAATAAGTACCATGAATGCATTGTTTTTTCCAAGAGTCGATTTTTAAAACCCCGATTTTTAAATCCAGTATATATCAAAATGTTGTTTAATCGGTCTGTTTTTTGTATATATTTGACAAATGGAGATGAAAAAAGTAAGAATTTGAAATATTTTCAGGGTGCAATAGAAAAAGATATAATTATGGAAAAATTAAAGGAATGGCATATAGAATTGGAGGATAATAAACCTGAGAAAAGAACTCCTTGGAAAGAACAAATTTAGTGTATAGACATGGACTGCAATATCACAAGACAAATACCGTCTGACCAAGATCACCCATAACGGCTTTGACTATACCTTTGCCTATGACGGATTCGGCAACAGAAAGAGCGTATCCATCGCCGGAAAGGCGGCAGTCAGCCATGACTATGAGGCCAAGAACGGCAACCTCTTAAAGAGCACCTATGCCAACGGCTGGGAAGTGACCTATACGTATGACAATCTTGACCGTGTGACAGAAGTAAAAGCATCGAAGGATGGCAGCTGCTATCTGATTGGCCGCTACATCTATGATAAACTGGGTCGTATCGCCCGATTTGTGGATGGACAGGTATCCGGAAAATCCTGCACTTACGGCTATGACCTGACAGACAGGCTGTGTGAAGCAGTCTTTGATGACGGTACAGCCTACCGATACACTTATGATGCCAATGACTGCCTGGTAAAAGAAGTCCAGACCACACCGGATGGCGTAAGAACCGTCACAAGGGGTTATGATGCGGACAGCCGTGAGACAGCTGTGGCCTGCGGCAGTGCCAAGGTTGAAAAGACCTTTGACAAGCTGGGCAGACTTTCATCCATCAGGAGAAACGGCGGGAAACATACGACAGCTTATACCTATGAAACAGCATCCGACGGCGGACAGACAGG
>NZ_JBBMEK010000340.1:0-2904 GCF_040096555.1 Coprococcus intestinihominis
ACAGATATGGATCCTGATCTGGCTCAGCTTTACGCAGATGCACTGAATGCAACAGACAACGATGCACGTACTGTTGTTCTTGAAAAGATTCAGGACGATACATATGAAAACGGTCCATGGCTTATGATCGCTCAGGCACCTGCACATATTGCATACAACACAAGACTTGACGGTGTCGTTGCTTCTGATCCATATTCACTGGATCTGACACAGATCACAATCAAATAATCCATCATTTTCGGATGATTTCTCCACGGGGCGCGGAAATCGCTTCTGCGCCCTGTGGATTTTAAACAGGACGGCAACAGATGCTGCCGTGAGGCGGCTGGTTCAGGACATTTTTTATGTTCGGAGGCAACAGTTGACTGACGGAAATATCTGTTCATCAGATGTTTGGCGGCAGATAAGCGATGCGCAGTCTGATGTCGGAAAGCTAAAACGAAAGAGAGAGAGGTGTCGTATGGAACGGCTGAAGTTTATAGGAAAAAGACTTGTATACCTTTTGATTATGCTGTTCGGTGTGGCGACGTTGGTTTTTATATTGACAAAACTGGTTCCCGGCGATCCGGTAACCGCCAATCTGAGCCAGAGAGCATTGGGTGATCCTCAAATTGTGGCCGCCTATAAGGCAAAATACGGACTGGATCAGCCGATTATTGTGCAGTATGTATACTACATGAAGAATCTGCTGCATTTTGATCTGGGTACATCTATCCGTACCAACAATGCAGTTTTAAGTGAATTGGCACGCTGCTATCCGGCGACGATCGAACTGGCAGTATTTGCCATCATTCTGGCAACCCTGTTTGGTATTTTATTTGGTGTGATTTCTGCGATTAAGAGAAATAGTATTCTTGATCAGATCGTGCGTGCGATTTCTGTTACAGGTGTCAGCCTGCCAAGTTTCTGGTTCGCACTGCTTGTATTGTATTTCTTTTATTACAAACTGCAGATCTTGCCGGGACCGGGCCGTCTTGGCAATGCATTCAGTGCACCGCAGACAGTAACAGGATTTTTTGTTATCGACAGTCTGCTTGAGGGTGATATTCCGAAGGCACTGGATGCCCTGAGACATCTGATTCTTCCGGGTACAGTTCTGGCTGCCTTTACCATGGGCCTGATCACCAGAACAACACGTTCCAATCTGTTGGATGTTATGTCCACAGATTACATCCGTACAGCCCGTGCAAAAGGTCTGTCAAATGTTCGACTGATCATCCATCATGCGCTTGGCAATGCACTGATTCCTGTACTGACGGTTATTGGTCTTGGTTTTGGCAATCTCCTTGGTGGTATGGTACTTGTTGAAACAATTTTCAATTGGCCGGGAGTTGGTCAGTTTGCGTATCAGTCCGTCCTGTCCAATGACTATCCGTCGATTATCGGCGTGGCGCTGCTGATTGCGCTGAATTATATGATTATTAATACAGTGGTCGATATCCTGTACGGTATCATTGACCCGAGAGTGAGGTGCAGTTAGATGTTACATTCTTTGAAAAAAATGTTTAAGTCCAATTATCTTTTCACTTTCGGCGTCATCATCTGTCTGTTTTGGATCATCATGGCTATTATCGCCCCTTTTGTGGCACCTTATGATCCGGTTGTCCAGGATCTGACCCTGAGATTAAAAGCGCCTTCAGCGGCGCATATCTTTGGTACAGATAACTTTGGCCGTGACATTTTCAGCCGTGTGATCTACGGCGGACGTTATTCATTGCTGGCAGGCTGTCTGACGGTTGTGATTGCAGGCTGTATCGGTACGATTTACGGTGCTATTGCCGGTTATGTAGGTGGTGCTGTGGACAATGTCATGATGCGTCTTTCAGAGATGATTCTGTCTTTCCCGTCACTGATCCTGGCAATGATTATCAATGCAGTCATGGGTTCCAACCTGTTTAACACCATGTTTGCCCTTGTTATTGTTGCATGGCCGTCTTATGCCCGTGTCATGCGAAGCGTGGTGCTGAGCGTCCGTGAAAATGAATACGTTACTGCTTCGGAAGCGCTTGGTGCGTCAAGAATCCGTATCTTATTAAAGGAAATCATTCCAAACAGTATTACTTCTGTTTTGATCATGGCGACAACGGATATCGGTAATCAGATCCTGATGTTCTCCACATTGAGCTTCCTTGGTCTGGGTTCTGCTCCGCCAACACCTGAATGGGGTATGATGGTATCTGATGGTGTTCAGTACTTCAATAAATTCTGGGTGGCAGGATTCCCTGGATTGGCAATCTTTACAATGGCTGTGGGGGCCAACTTCATTGGTGATGGACTTCGCGATCTGCTGGATCCGAAATTGCGAAAACAGTTCTAAAATTATAATTGACGCTGCGAAACACAATATTTTACGAAGACCGTTGCCTATTTACAGTTCATAGCAGGCACACTTGCGTTGCCGATTGCTGGTAGCGGTACATAAGGTGGTAAAAGACACCACCTAAGTACCGACCACAATCGCAGCACCTGCTATGAATCTGTGAATAGGCAGCGGTCTTTTTGATGTGTGTGTTTCGCATCTGGTTATGATAATTTTGATGTGCGGAAGATGAAAATCCGCGGTATGCTTAGGCGTACTAGGTTAGATATTTCTGCGTAATTGACAAGTTTGAATGCGGCATGTATCATGTACTTAGTATCAAAAATGTACTGTAAAGACGGACTTTTATAAAGTGCTTTCAGATGGCTATTAGCTGGTGCATTTTTAATAAAAGTGCAGGCAATAAAATGACTACAGGAGGTTCTGGCATGGAATTGAAGACAGAGATTTTGATTATCGGCGGCGGCGCGTCCGGCATGGCGGCGGCATGCGTCATCCGGGAGATGGTATCCGAATGGCGCTTGAGGCGGGTGCGGAAGTGGAAGGCAACTTTACCATGGAAGCGGCAGCACCGAAGATTAAGG
>NZ_JBBMEK010000341.1:0-2894 GCF_040096555.1 Coprococcus intestinihominis
GGTACAATAACTGAAACTTTCTTCATTATTTATTCCTCCGTGATCTGTTAGCGCTATTTAAGACTAACGCCATAATTCGATCTGTTGCATGGCCATCACATGATGACATAAATTTTTCTTTAAAAGCATGAACCTGAGCCTGATCAAATCGTGCATCCAAATGTCTGATATAGTCAATGATTTCTTCTGTCTCTTTCACAACCGGCCCCGGTGTCAATTCATCATAATTATAATAAAAGCCGCGCCAGTCAAAATAATCATCCAAATCGTACGCAAAGAAAATCATCGGCCTTTCAAATAATGAATATTCAAAAATCAACGATGAGTAGTCTGAAACGCATACATCACTGGCGCATAATAGCTGATCAATCTCCAGGCTCTTTGTCACATCCATGGCAAAATCCGCACAATCCTCCGGTACAACCGGCGGCTGTTTGACAAACGGATGATGCTTGATCAATAATACATATTCATCTCCCAATGCACGCTTCATTGCAGGAATATCCAAACAATCCGGGCTCTCAGCCTTAGCTACCCGGCCTCTGAATGTCGGTGCATAAAGAATGATCTTCTTATTCTCCGCAGCCGGGCATACCGAATAGACAGCCGCTTTAGACTGCTCAATAAAATGCTGATCATAAAAAACATCCGTACGGCTGACACCTGTTGCCACAACCTGTGTCTTTGTGTCCTTCAGATTCATGGCCTCCTCATAAGCCCAGATCACTTCCGGACTGCTGACTGTCACGTAAGACAGATTGCCGTAATTTGGATATTTCTCCAGAGACTTTCTGTTGTCACCAAAAATAAGCTCCGCCGTACTCATGCCGAATTTCTTAAATGCACCGCAGGCATGCCATAACTGATAAATTTTTGTTCCTTTGCGCAACGGAATACAACTGGTCACATTGCATGCGTCATTCAGGAATACATAATGAGCATCGGAAATGTCTTCAAGCATTCTCAGACACCGCTTAATATATCCCCACTTTCCCGGTTTAATATTCTCAATAAACTGCTCATGAACATCAAAACCATCCGCCTTCATGCGATCATAGACAAGCCGGAAACTGTCTGTAATCTCATCAAAACGAACTTCCACAAAAACTGCTTTTTCCCTTTTAATCTTCTTCCCTTTAATGTAGTGTTTGTATCCCAACGGAAAGACAATACGAAACATCAGTATCTGACCGACCTTTTTCCTGGTCTGCCAGTAAAGTTTTTTTGTGCCATTTGGCAAAACATCATAAATCTTCTTCAATACCTTCTTCATTGCTAATTATCCCATATCATAACGGTTTTACCCATAATCTTATGAATATCCGATTCAAATGCCTTTGTCATATCTGCAATACTTCTGACTTTGATCTCTGCACCCACAATCTTTTCCAGATGATTGACAACCTCCGGATGTTCCTTGTACAAATTGATCAACCCCTGGAAATCTGCACGTCCGCTTCGGCTGCTGCCGAAAATCCGCAGTCCCTTCTCAAGGACCATTCGTGTATTAATCGGTGCAAGATCCTCAGAAACACCCATAATAGAGATTGTGCCTTCCGGATTGATATAATCAATGATCTGATTAATCGCCTTAGATGCAGCTGCCCCACCGACACACTCAAAGGCATGATCCAAATGAAGATCTTCCGGTATATCCGTGACAAGGTAAGTATCATCCACAAAGGAGAAATCGTTCAGTTTATACTCATTGACCCCAAATACGCAAACCTTTGTATTCGGTAAAAGTTTCTTCAATAATAAAGAGGTAATATAACCCAGATTGCCATCGCCCCATACACCAATGACATTTCTTCTTTCATGAGAAAAGCGAAGAAATCTCTGGATAGCATGATAGCTGACACTGACAATCTCTGTAAACGCCGCAACTGAAAGGTTGATATCTTCCGGCAAAATAACCAGCCGATCCGGTTCCATGCTCACATATTCCTGCATAAAACCGTCAAAGCCACTGGCTCTGAACTTACTGCTGCGCAGATAATTCTCAGCGATGATCTCGTCCTGCTCTACCGGTGTATTTGGAATCATGACTACCAGTGTTCCCTGTTCAAAATGGCCTGTCGGGTCATAGATTACCCGGCCGATGCCTTCATGGATCAAAGCCATCGGCAGCTTTTTCTTTAGAACAGCTTCCGCACGAAGTCCCTGATAATAACGCTGATCTGCATTGCAGATAGATAAATGGGTTGGATGAACAATCACATGTTTGTCATCCATGGTAATATCTTTAAAAACAACTTCAAACTGGCGAGGTCTGACTAACTGATAAACTGTATTTAACACCCTATTTTCCTCCTAACAAAGATTCTGCCATACGGATATCTGAAGGATATGTGATCTTGATATTTGTCACATCACCTTCCACAAGACGAACCTGCTCGCCTTTGAGCACCATGATCTTGCAGGCATCTGTCAGAATTTCCTTTTCTTCTTCTGTCATATTCAGGTATATATCCCGCAGTTTCTTTGCCTTAAATGACTGAGGGGTCTGTCCCAGATACATGGTTGATCTCTCTGGAATACAACTGATATTCTGATGATCTTTGCTCTCTACAATTGTATCCGTTGCAGGAATAACCGTATCGCAAGCACCGTATGCCATAGCCGCCTGAATATTCTCCTCAATCATTCTATGGGTAACAAACGGGCGAACTGAATCATGAGTCACAATAATTGTATCCTCATCCAGACCAAAGTTCTCTTCAATATAACGAATGCCGTTCATGATTGTCTCATTTCTCGTCGAACCGCCTTGAATAACAACCAACTTATCTCTCATTGGGATATATTTCTTAATCAGATCATTGGTATGAGAGATCCAGGCCTTTGGTGAAAGGATAATAATTTTATCAAATTCTGTATGAATTGCAAATTTC
>NZ_JBBMEK010000342.1:0-2863 GCF_040096555.1 Coprococcus intestinihominis
CGGCAGTTCTGCGCTGACCGGCATCGGACTGTGTTTTCCGATTATTTATCTTATTTCTGCTTTTTCAGCATTGATCGGTCAGGGCGGTGCCCCAAGAGCCGCCATCTGCATGGGGCAGAATAAGACAACCGAAGCCAACAGGATCCTGAATAACTGTTTCGTTGTCCTGATCATTGAAGCCGTTGTCCTGAGTGTATTTTTCTGGATTTTTGGTGAACCGCTGCTGTGGCTCTTCGGCTGCAGTGAACAGACAATTGTCTATGCGCTGCCTTATATGCAGATTTATGTTTCCGGATCGATTTTTGTCATGCTGGCTCTGGGCCTGAATCTTTTTATTACGACACAGGGATTCACACGTTTCAGCATGACCTCCGTCCTGATCGGTGCCGGTGCCAATATTATCCTGGATCCGATTTTTATCTACGGTCTGCATATGGGAGTCCGTGGTGCCGCCCTTGCAACAATCATTTCACAGGGTTTGTCCTGCATCTGGATTCTGAGGTTCCTCACCGGCAAAAAGACCCGGCTGAGATTGAAGAAATCCGATATGCACCTTGAGAAGCGCATTGTCATTCCATGTCTCGGACTCGGACTCGGTCCTTTTGTTATGCAGGCTACGGATGCACTTTTGAATATTGCCTTTAATTCCTCACTGCAGCATTATGGCGGTGATATTGCCGTTGGTTGTATGACCATTTCCAGCACGATCCAGCAGATGGTATGGATTCCCGTACAGGGCATTGGTCAGGGGGCTCAACCCATCATCAGCTACAATTACGGTGCCGGCAACGCCAAAAGAATCCGACAGACGTTTAAATGCATGCTTGCTGTTTCTATGACAGCGCTGACCGTTTTCTGGCTGTTTGTCCAACTGTCGCCAACAACCTTCATCCGCATATTCAGCAATTCTGAAGAAATTATTGCGACAGCCGGTTGGACACTTCGGGTTTACATGGCCGTTTTCTGCATGTTCAGCATCCAGATGTCTGTCCAGCAGACATTTACAGC
This sequence comes from Coprococcus intestinihominis, assembly GCF_040096555.1. NCBI lineage: Bacteria > Bacillati > Bacillota > Clostridia > Lachnospirales > Lachnospiraceae > Coprococcus > Coprococcus intestinihominis. The sequence goes on from NZ_JBBMEK010000342.1 coordinate 1,009, forward strand.
CCTTGGAAAAGCAAAGGCATCCCTTTTTATCGCCTGCCTCAGGAAGATTATTCTGCTGATTCCGCTGATTTTTATACTGCCGCATTTCTTTGACAACAAAGTGTTTGCTGTATTTCTTGCGGAACCGGTATCAGACACCATTTCCATTACAGCATCCATCATTACTTTCCGTATTGTCTTCAAAAAGGCAATGCAAAGTATTAGTAAATCTGCATAGCAGAAATTTTTGTGTAAGATACCCATTGTATATTTTGTCTTTTAATATTATAATCAACTATAATACATCTATTATTGCATTATAATACTGATTCAGGATAGGGAGGTATACAAATGTATTGCGATTTTGAAGAATATGTCAAGAACCGAAAACCGGACAAGTTGTCTCTGAAGAATCTTGTCAACCCATCTCTTGAGAAACCGTACGACAAAGATGAACTAGCTCTGCTTTCCCACCTGGCAGTAATATACAGCGAATCTATTACACTTGCTTCGGAAGATGAGAACCCTGAAGCTGAAGCTGATGATGACGACGACGATGATGACTTTTAGAATCTTTTAAAAGAAAAAGCTGACGTACTGCGAATAACAACAGTACGCCAGCTTTTTTATACACTCTTGGACTCACCTGAGAGTCCCTACACGGAATTCAGATCCGATTCACAGACACTGCTTCCATCTGTTTATACATAGTCCAGATGCCCCTGAAGCCAGATATTGCCGCGGAAACGGCGTCCCACTGCAGGCTCACCCAATAGATCTTCTGCATTCATACACAGATCGATCAACACATCATTGCATTCGATCTGTATCTGATACAGCTTCTCTCCTGTCAGCTGATTGTAGACTTCTTCTACACTGAGAATATCCCCCATCACCGAATACTGATCACAGGCAATACCATACGGCATAAAATAAGACTCTACAATCGTCAAGACATCCTCTGACTTGATACGCTTTGAAATAGAGGTATACATATCAATATCCTCTAATGTGAGATTCTCCAGTGCATCCTGATCGCCCTGTCTGGCCGCTGCAATCATACCATTGCGTGATTCATTCTCCCGAAGCCGCTTCAAACGCTCAGAATCATTTCTCACAACAGGCAGGATCACCTTGCCGGAAATCGACAATGCCGACAACCTCACGGATACAGAAGAAATCTGACGACTCTTCGGGTTCATATCTGCATAATCCATCAGATGATTCATATGGAAAATAAGAGATACCCCAAGATTCACCACATCACACATGCCATCATATTCTTCTCTTTCAGAAATCTTCTCAACACTGACATCATCTGTGAGCGAAATCTGATGACCCGTATAATGCGGAAAATAATATTCATAACTGAACATACCATGCTCATCTACTTCACCACGCACCGTGATGCCTGCATTTGACACAAAATCTCGACACTTCTCTGCATAGACCGTGCCGCCGCAACCTGAAGCAAATTCACTGTCAGGGCTTCCCATGACCATATCAAGCAGCCGCTGCAAATCTCTTTTATGTTGAACCTTACTAAAACCTACCGCTCTCAAATAATCATGCATATAACCACCTGCAAATGATTTCTACTTGGAAATAACTTCAATACCGCCAAGATATTTTCTCAGTACTTCAGGAACAACGATAGAACCGTCTTTCAGCTGATTCTGCTCAACCAGTGCAGGAAGTACACGGGATGTAGCAAGACCGGAGCCATTCAATGTGTGCATGAACTGGATAGAACGATCTGCTCTTCTAACACGCATATTGCCTCGTCTCGCCTGATAATCTCTTGCATTGGATACAGAAGAAACTTCTTTGTAACCATTCATAGATGGAATAGAAATCTCGATATCGTATGTTCTTG
>NZ_JBBMEK010000343.1:0-2841 GCF_040096555.1 Coprococcus intestinihominis
AGTGCCATGCTCTTTTTCTGTGTTATGGTCGGTATCTTTTCTGGCATCGGCCATATCTAATTGAAACACATGCCAAAGGACCTGTTCAAATTCCTGACAAAAATAATTATAGGCGGTTGCATTGTCATAGGTCTGACGCTGAATCTCAAACATCATATGGATATTGTCCAGAGAAAGCACAGATTTGGCAACAGCAATAAAGATCAGGGCAGCAATCTGATCCCGGTTGTATTGCTTTTTGACGGGATTGTTGATGATCTTCTTTTTGACATAGTTACTGATCATAGAGCCGGTGATGCTGATATCTTCCAGAGGGCTTAAGTAACTGTCGATATATTTGGCGGTCTGTTCAAGGTAAAGGCCGACATCGGGGATTTCCTGATAGCGGGGGAGGTGAAAATTGTGAATAGGGTCAGCCATTTTGGATAGGATATGTTCGTTCATAAAACACGCTCTTTTCTTTATTTTGTATCGTGATCGTTTGTTATTTGGGTGATTATTTAATTATGAAACAATCATGTTCATGGTTGTACTTGTTTAGTAGAAGCATAGCATTCTTTATTCCGGGTGTCAATTATAAAGATTGGAAAAATGCTGATATCGGTTTTTTGAAAACTCTTGACAAAGTAACGAAAGTGAGATAGTATAATAGCACAAGATTTTGAAAAACTTATAATGTTGTAATAAAGACTTTTAAAATATAAGGAGGATGTTTTATGCGGACACAGACATTGACGAAACAGATGTATACAGCGAGTTTGGATAGAGACAGAGACTTTCATTTCAGAGTGAAGGACCCGGGAAGTGCGGCAACCCATTTTATTGGATTTCTGGCAGCGGTTCTAATGACGCCGGTTCTTCTGGTGCATGCTTCAGACTGTGGTGCTGATCTGATGACGATGATCGGCATGAGTGTTTTTATGCTGAGCATGATCCTTCTTTATGGTGCAAGCACATCCTATCATTCATTCGACATTTCAGAGAAGGCGAATCTGCGTTTGAAGAGAATGGATCATATGATGATTTTTGTATTGATTGCAGGTTCCTATACACCGGTTTGTCTGACTGTATTAAGGGGGAGCATTGGTATGAGATTGCTGGCTATAGTCTGGGGGCTGGCGATTGTGGGGATGATTTTTAAGCTGCTGTGGGTGACCTGTCCGAAGTGGGTTTCATCGGTCATCTACATTGCGATGGGCTGGGTATGTGTCCTTGCGATGCCACAGCTTGTTGCAGGCTTATCATTTGGAGCATTTATGTGGCTTCTGGCCGGCGGATTGTTTTATACAGTGGGCGGCGTGATTTATGCAATGAAATTCCCTGTATTCCATAATCGCTTTCAGTACTTTGGCTGCCATGAACTGTTTCATGTTTTTGTCATGGCAGGAAGTTTGTGCCACTTTATTGTGATGTACGTTTATTTGTGTAACTAAAGACGGTTGATGAAAATGATAGAAGAAGTTGTGATTTAAAATGAGTCACAGCTTCTTTTTTGTGGAGTCTGTGATAGTAATGTGATAAAATAAAACTGATATGGTTTATAGCCGAAAATAAAAATGGAGCAGAATATGAATGAGCAGAAATTAATTCAAAATGTGATAGAGCAGATTAAGGAGGCACAGCTGAAGCTGGGGGCGGAGAAAGAAGTGATCAGACTTTATTTTCCCATGGCGTCTATGAATGCCATCCTGGGAACCAATTATACAGATGAGCAGAAGATGCTTGCGGCGCTCAGAACAAATACAGTTTTTGATACAACGGTGCTTGGCAGATTGAAGTTTTTTATTCATGAAGGACGATTTGAGGTGCGTGTGCCTGCGGAAGGTGCGGAGTATGTGGCAGGAGAAATCCCGGACCCGCCTTTTCTCAAAGCAATAGTCGAGCTGTTTGCACATCATCACAGCTTAACAATAGAAGAAATCTGTGCCTGCTTTGCGCAGTTTGATAAAACCTACCATTGTGAAAAGATGACACCGGGTACGGATTTTGATTATGCGGTTTATTTTGACGATGCGGAATATGATGCCTATTATTATTGCGTCAAGATGGAAATGGGACATACCATTTATCATCGATTTACAAAAGAAGATTATCAGATGCTGATAGATTAGAGAATGAAGAAGAAATTGGAGGACTGAAAATGATCTTAATTAAGAACGGCAGGGTAGTAGATCCTGTAACGGGTGTGGATGAAGTGATGGATGTGCTGATCGAGGGCGCACATATTGAGGAGGTAGGACGCAATCTGTCAGCGGCAGGTGCAGAGGTGATTGATGCATCAGGTCTGGTTGTGGCACCGGGATTGGTGGATACCCATGTCCATTTCAGGGATCCGGGACAGACTTACAAGGAGGATATTCTGACTGGGGCAGCAGCAGCGGCGAAGGGCGGTTTTACAACGGTTGTGTGCATGGCCAATACAAAGCCGACGGTAGATAATGTAGAAACATTGAAGTATGTTCAGGAAAAAGGCGAAAAGACCGGTATTCATGTGCTTCAGGCAGCAGCCATCAGCAAAGGCTTAAAAGGTCAGGAGATGGTAGATATGGATGCGCTGGCGGAAGCCGGAGCTGCAGGTTTCACAGATGATGGGATTCCGATCATGGATGAGAAGCTTTTGCTGGCGGCTATGGAGAAAGCAAGAGATCTGGATATGCCGATCAGCCTGCACGAAGAAGACCCGCTGTTTGTGAAGAAGGCTGGTGTGAATCAGGGAAAGATTTCCGAACAGCTGAATTACGGCGGTGCCTCCAGAACAGCAGAGGATGTGATGGTGGCCAGAGATTGTATGCTGGCATTGCATACAGGAGCACCGGTCTGTATTCAGCATATTAGTTCAGC
>NZ_JBBMEK010000344.1:0-2834 GCF_040096555.1 Coprococcus intestinihominis
ATTTGCTTATTTACGGCCACCAGATCTTTGACGGATTGATTTTGTTTTATGATGGTGGCCTTGCCTGATGCAGATTGTGCCTCATAGGATACTCCTCTCTTTTTTATGTCTGTTTTTAGCTTTTTCTTGATATCGTAGAGGGCCATATAGTCATCTATGAGGTCCAAAAAACATGAAATATCAGCCTGTTTTTTCTCAAGCTGAGAAATTAAACTTTCTAATATATCCGATTTTTTTTGCGCCATATTCCCACCCCCTATTTTTTATTTTTTTATCATGTGCGAACTTTCTCGGCGTTGTCGAGGCCACCCACCGGTCTCCGTGGTCGAAATTAAAACGCTAATTTTTTCGACCGGGGGTATACGCTTTTTTCTGTGCTTTCTGTCCAATTTCCAGAGCAAAATCCGGATTCGTTGTGTGATTGCACAGCCCGTCTATTGCATTTATATTATGCATACAGAACTCTTTGTCACATTGCGTATTCTTTTCCGGATCACAGTTGAATACCTTTATCTTTTGTCCTCCGCATTTGATGATCTGTTCCTGCTTCATGTTATCCCTCTTTTATTTTCCCTATCTTCTGAATGATTCCGTCCACAGTCTCATTGACTGCTGCCACATCATCAATCAATCTGTCTAACTGGTCACGCTCCACATCTACCTGCACCGTGATTCTGCTCGTTGGTCTCTCCTGCAGTATTGCGTATCCCATCGGCACCAATGGCCCTCCGGAACAATCCGCGCACACTCTACCGTCTGAATACTCTCTCGGTATCACATTCAGCATTCCGCACGCCTGGCATTGCGTAACCATATAATCTGCTGTATCGCTTGTCCTTGCCATATCAATCCCACCTTTCCTCTGTCAGAGTTTCTTTCTTCTCTGGTTTCCTGTACCCATGCACCGCCTCATGGCAGTCGTGGCACAGACTGACCAGGTTCCTTTTTCGTACACCATGCCACTCATACCATATCTCCAGAGCCATGTCCGGATGTTTCTTGACATAGTTCACATGATGCACTGTCGTAGCTTTCGTGTATATCTTCTTTGCCTTGCATCTCTGGCACTCTCCATGATCCATCTGCAGAACCTCTCTGCGTACTTTCTTCCACGGTCCCCACACGTAGAATCTGTGAATGTCCTCTCTGATGCACTTTTTCACATAATCAATCTGTTCTTGTGTCATGTCTCCTCCAACGAAAAAAGCTCCGGGTTTTCCGGAGCCTTTGTGAGGGATAATGTCTGAGAATCTTGGTTCTCATCTTTTGGACCTTATCAATATAACATAAAAGTTGTCCTGTGAGTACCGCACTTTCAGATCCGCTTTGCCATGAGGTAATAGAAATATCTTCTGACCTCATAGAAATATGTCCTCTCACACGGTATCCCTTTCTGCTTCATCCAGTGAAACGTTGCTCCCTCCGTTGTCACATATTCCAGCAGATACTCATATAGGCTCTTATTGTCCCCTACCGCCTCCCTGACTGTATCCTCAACTTTCTGCATCTTCTCACGCAACTCTACTCTGCGCTCTGCCAGGTTGGCTGTTGCATCACTGCCACTGTGCGCCCCTGGCATTCCGGTTATCTGAGGACTCTTGACGGTTGATGTCCTGCTGCCCAGCTCCTCTCTCCATTCCGGATATTGCAGACAATATGAGTATGCCGTTCCGAATGCGTGTTTGCTTATCCCATATTTCTTTTTGTTCAGTGGTCGCACGTTTGGCATCTTTATTCCTCCCTACTCGTTACAATCTCCCGCAAAGTCCTCAGTATCCAGAAACCTTATGTATTCCGGATATACTCTGTCCACGGTTCCGTCCATGTATTCCACAATTCCCATTGTGTATGCTATCTGGCCACCTGGATGTCCTCCGATCATCGGAGACGCATCTATAACCTGTTTGATTCCATCCCACCCGTGAAATAGTGCTCTCTTGGTTCCCAGTTCTTTCACGCCTTTTGACGTCTTTACTTTTTCAACCACTTTGCACTTTCTGTATCTGTTTTTCTTTGATACCTGATGAAACTCCTCCAGTCTTTTCAGATTCTCCTCATGAACCTGTCCATGATATGATCCTGCCATGTTCTTTCCTCCTTATCCTGCTGGCATTGATACTCCGCAAATTCTTCCAGAGCCTTTCCCCACTCCTCTACAGTGTGCTTTTCTCCGATGCTCGCGGAAAAATGTCTCTGCTGCTCTTTCATCAAATTCCTGACCATTTTTGCCCTGTTCTTCTCCAGGTAATTCTCCCATTCCCGTTTCATCTGTTCCATGAGCTTTTTCTGTCTGTAATGTCGGACAGGAGCCGTGATGATGTCATGAATCACTGCTCCTATATCGCACATTCCGTCTTTTATGCAATCGAATCCGACTGCGATCGCGAACATGGCCACTATAATAACAGCCAGCTCTATTGCAATCATATCCTCCATCATTTGTCCTCCTCGCATATGCGCCACCATTCGCACCACAGGCAGCAATGGTGGCATTTCTTCTTTCTGGCCTCAATCAGCCAGTGTCTCAGTCTTTTTATCATGTCTTTTCTCCTCGCAACGCTCGCATTGATTCTCTGATGCACCAAAACAGCCAATACAGTCCGGTTCCAGGAACATGAACCCGTCTTTTGTGTCCTTTTTCGGTTCTTCCTGTTTTTCTTCGTCCAGATAGTTCCTGCCGATCAGACTCATGAACTCTGCTCTGCTGTGCGTTCTCTCGTAGGCTCTCTGGCCGTCTCTGTGCAGTATCCGCATATTCTTGTGATTGTTATGTACTGCCTCCGGCCCCATGATATGATGGTCCAGACACAAATACACCTTTAGGCCCTCCGCCT
>NZ_JBBMEK010000345.1:0-2832 GCF_040096555.1 Coprococcus intestinihominis
TGTAGATTTGATGTTTTGACAAGTCAATGCCATCTCCCACAACCTTCGGACATCTGAAATGTTTCCGTTCAACGTCCTTATCTGACTCGACACCAAAAAAGATTTCGGATGCCGGCACGCTGATCATTCTGGTCTCACCATCGATCGTGATGACATCATTGACCTGACCTGCAGCATAAGGCACCGGATTCGCAGCCATTTCTGCAAGAATTTCTTTTTCAATTTCTTCTGTTGCTGCCATCTTATCCCTCCTGTTCAATATCGACATTGTTTGTCATTATCCTGAATCCGTCACGCACACCGATAACCCGTACACTGAATCGACTATAAGACAAAGCTTCTTCCGGAATAATACAGGTATCTGCAGATAATCTTGCCGGATACTCTTTACCCAGACGTGTAAATACGGCCACTTTTCCGCATCCGGTCCATTCGGCATCAAAACTAAAATGTGCCTGCAGATAACCTTTGCTGCCTCTGACAAGGCCAGAAAAATCGCTGGTTGGGTCTTTCTGCAGATTCTGTCTCACTGCGATAAAATTAAGACTTCTCATACACACCTCCTAAACTCCGATGATATAACGCAAACAAAAACATTGGTTATCAACCATCGTTACAATATTGTTCATCATGATACCTCCTGTGCCGGAAATGATACGTCAATGCCAATCCAATTAACCTGTCCGGTCACATTGTCGCCTGTACTCAGATCTCGCACCCATTCCAGAGAGACATTTCCTGACGTGCTGATATAGTACCGGCTCATTTTGTTTACGGTCGCTGTGTTGACAGAATAGAAATTGCAGCCTGAACGATAACCTTCCGGCAGATTAAATAATGCGAAATTTTTTTGCAGGTCCTTAATACCGATTGTTCCCTGGACATAAACAATACCGTTCTTTTTCCTGTACCTGATTTTCGTTCCGGCTGTCGGATTACTCGTATTCGGATCAAATGTCGGTGTGAGCCACCCGGTATCAGAAACCTTTGCCTGAACTTCTGCTGCAGATAAAACTATGTCATACAATGCTGTTACCCCTGTCAGGCTGATTCCATCCTGCCTTACCCGGTATATGGCCACATAGGTCTCTGCCGCCTCGTTTCTCAGTGAAGCTTCTTCATAATTCACAACGGAAGTATCCGTTTTGACAGCCTGTTCGCAGACCTGGCTGCCGGCACCATTCGTGTACAAGCGGTAGCCTATCGTAAAGTATTTCGTCACCCCCTGGCTGCCGGTTGGAATCGTGAAATCATCCCAGGTACCGGCATCGATATGGATGCGCCGGCCCTTGCTGACCAGCTCACCGTCATAAATGCGGATCGTGTTGTTATCCACAATCTTCGCCGCCATCTTTTTGCCGACATTCAGCAAAAGACGGCCATTGCCGATGATACCTGCATATAAATCGGCATCCTCCTGGGCCGTGATGCCCCGATATCCGTCACCGTTTAAAAGCTTTGCCATTATGTATCCTCCTTCACTCCGTATTCGATGGTCATGCGTCCATCGGATATGCGGTATATTTTCTTACTAATCGGCGCTTCCACGACCAATCCCGTCTCCCTATACCTACCGACAACAATATCCCCCACGTTCAAATCCACGCTCTCTGCATCAATGCGAAGCTTTTTTGAACCGGCCAGTTTCTTTAACTTCTCATTCCCGGACTTCCGAAGCTCTGCCAGGGATTCCGCAGATGAATAATCATAGTAGGCCTGACGTTCTGCCAGACCTGTATAATATTGTGTCGTTGTTACTCTGCCGTTTTTTCCGATATATAAATCCAGCTTCTGCCGGTTCTGCAGCTCACCTTTTCCCATGCAGATCAGATGGTTGATCCCCATCTGATCATTCGTAAATGTCAACGTCAGGCCAAGGTCATTGTTGTATTCTCCTTCCAGCTTCTTCGCAGGAAGGGCCCGGCAGCAGACCTGCACCCTGCCACCGGCTTCTGTCTTCTTCGCATAGATGTCAAGCCTGTAATCATGCTCGGAAAGCATGTCCATCAGGCCATCCAGCATGGATGTATAAAGCTTGAACTGATAACTGCCAATCGTCAGGCCGCTGTCCTCTTCCGGTACAGAGAAAAAACCGCCCAGGCATTCAGCCAACAGTCTCCTGATGACTGCATTGGCTTCCCCGGATACGATGCGGTAGTCACTGCCGGATGGCGGAAGGATGATCCACTGTGAAAGAAGCCCCCGCCAGGTCCAGCCTTTCAGTGTATTGACTGCCTTATTGGATACGCTTGCACGATATTCGACAATGCCGCCGACTTCCGTGCCGGGAATATAGAATCCGGAAAAATCAGAGAGCACTGTACTCAGTTCAAAGTCATTAGAAGCGGAGCTGTCACCGACTTCCACGTCAATTTCCAGAGTCGCCGGACCGATTTCATGAAAATCAGCATCAAAAAGAATCAAATCCATTTCGGCTCACTCCTCTCTAAGAACAATGTCAGATCTACGCCGTATAACCGGCTATAATCTATGACAATGTCCCCCGGTGGTATCTTCTGAAGAACAGAATAAGTTGAGTCTCGATAATTGAACACGTTGACTTTTTCACCGTTATTTTTCACTAAGAAAATTCTTCTGTCTGCCGGCTGTATTTCCCGACTATCAATGGTCAGATACTCACCCTGTTCAACCTGATAATGAACGATATACGGATGGTCTCCAATGGTGATGCTGATTTCTACAGCCGGCCCATAGATAGTCATCTGGAAATCACTGTCAGCGTAATGGTCAACCGTGAGCCTAACTGCTGTACGGCTAATTGGATAACCATACTCATAGCCATATGGATACGCCTTTGCATCCGATGCCGCT
>NZ_JBBMEK010000346.1:0-2819 GCF_040096555.1 Coprococcus intestinihominis
CAGAAGCGGCTTTTTCAGAGGCCTTGCTCTTGAAGCGAATGCCTTCGGTAGTGCCTGTCATCAGACAGGCTTTGGCCTGTTTGATATTCTTGCTGCCACGCAGGATTTCGATGATCAGGTCAATGATATCGGTGGCACGCATGAGACCTTCCTGGATTTCCTGTTTCTCCAGTTCCTTGGCAAGAAGCTTCTGGTACTTGCGGGTGGTCAGGTCATATTGAAAATCAAGGAAATATTCAATAATGCTCTTGAGACCAAGCGTCTCCGGACGTCCGTCGGCGATGGCCAGCATATTCACGCTGAAAGTATCTTCCAGACGTGTCTTCTTATAGAGAAGTGCCAGCAGATTGTCCACGTCTGTCTGTTTCTTCAGTTCCAGAACGATACGAATTCCTTCCTTGGAGGACTGATTGGAAATATCGATGATGTCCGTGGTCTTCTTGCTTTCTACAAGGGCATAAACATCATTGAGAAATTTGCCGATATTGGCACCGATCATTGTATAAGGAATCTCGGTGATGACAAGGCGAAGCTTGCCGCCTTTGTCCTGCTCAACCTCAACACGACCCCGAAGCTTGATCTTGCCGCTGCCGGTTTCGTAAATATTCAGTAATTCGTCTTTGTTCGTTACGATACCGCCGGTAGGAAAATCCGGTCCCTGGATGTACTGCATCAGGTCAGCGGTGGTCAGTTTGTCATTCTTCATGTAGGCTTTGACGGCATCGATGACTTCGCCGAGATTATGCGGCGGGGTACTTGTCACCATGCCGACAGCGATACCGTCAGAACCGTTGACAAGGAAATTCGGCAGACGGACAGGCAGAACCGTCGGCTCTTTCTCTGTCTCATCAAAGTTCGGCATAAAGTCTACAACGTCCTTGTCAAGATCCGCCAGGAAAACTTCCTGAGTGACTTTCTGAAGACGGGCTTCAGTGTAACGCATGGCGGCGGCACCATCACCTTCGATGGAGCCGAAATTGCCGTGGCCGTCTACCAGGGGCATGCCCTTCTTGAATTCCTGGGCCATAACAACAAGGGCATCGTAAATGGAGCTGTCACCGTGAGGATGATACTTACCCATTGTATCACCGACGATACGGGCACATTTACGGTATGGCTTGTCGTACCGGATAGCCAGTTCGTACATATCATATAACGTACGGCGCTGAACGGGCTTTAAGCCGTCCCGGATATCCGGAAGTGCTCTGGATATAATAACGCTCATGGCGTAATCTACGTAGGATTTCTGCATGACTTCTGCATAATCCGTGCGAATAATCTGTTCCTGCATCATGCATTCCCTCCTTAAATATCAAGTTCGGCATCATGGGCATGCTTGTAGATGAATGCCTTTCTCGGCGGTACATCAGGACCCATGAGCAGGCCGGTAATATCGGATGCAATTCGGGCATCTTCAATCTCGACCTTCTTCAGGATACGGGTTTCAGGGTTCAAAGTTGTCTCCCAGAGCTGTGCAGCATCCATTTCACCAAGACCTTTGTAGCGCTGCAGGGTGAAATTGCCCTTGTGGGTCTTGCGGTACTGCTCAAGGGCCTTATCATCATAGAGGTATTCCTCCTTGCCCTTGGACGGCATGGCCTTGTACAGCGGCGGCATGGCGATATAGACATGGCCTTCATAAATCAGCTCCGGCATAAACCGGTAGAAAAGTGTCAGAAGCAGGGTGCTGATATGCGCACCATCCACATCGGCATCGGCCATAATGATAATCTTGTTGTAGCGCAGCTTGCTGATGTCAAAGTCGTTGCCGTATCCTTCTGAAAAACCACAGCCGAAGGCATTGATCATGGTCTTGATCTCGGCATTGGCAAGAATCTTGTCGATGCTGGCCTTTTCTACATTCAAAATCTTGCCTCGAATAGGCAGGATTGCCTGAAAATGGCGGTTTCTGGCGGTTTTGGCAGAGCCGCCGGCAGAATCTCCTTCGACAATAAAGATCTCGCAGATATCGGCATTGCGGCTTTCACAGTTGGCCAGTTTGCCGTTGGAGTCAAAGGAGAATTTCTGCTTGGTCAGCAGGTTGGTACGGGCCTTTTCCTCGGTCTTACGGATCTTGGCTGCTTTCTCTGCACAGGAAAGCACAACCTTCAATGTATCCAGATTCTTGTCGAAATAACGAACGACTTCTTCATTGACAATCTTGCCTGTGACACGGGCAGCATCCTGGTTGTCCAGTTTGGTCTTGGTCTGACCTTCAAAACGCGGGTCCGGATGCTTGATGGAGATGACGGCTGTCATACCGTTTCGTATATCAGCACCGGTAAAATTGCCGTCTTTCTCTTTCAAAATGCCTATTTCACGGGCGTAAGCGTTCATAATGGACGTGAAAGCGGACTTGAAGCCGGTAATGTGGGTGCCACCTTCTGCGTTGTAAATGTTGTTACAGAAACCAAGGACGTTCTCATGGAATTCATTCACATATTGAAAAGCACCTTCAATAGTGATGCCTTCAGACTCGCCTTTAAAGCAGACAATATCATGCAGTGCTTCTTTATTGCGGTTCAGGTCGCGGATGAATCCAGCCAGACCGTCAGGTTCATGATAAACTTCCTGTTCCTCAGGTGTGACACGTTTGTCTTCATATATAATAGTTAATTCCGGGTTAAGATAAGCAGTTTCATGGAGACGGCTCTTGATCTCATCTTCCTTGAACCATGTCTTTTCAAAAATCTCCTTGTCCGGGAGAAAAGAAATCGTGGTGCCTGTCTTGCGGGTGCGGCCGATGACAGGCAGAAGTCCCTTCTCCAGCGGAATGGTCGGTACACCGCGCTCATAGCGGTCGTGGTAAGTACAGCCCT
>NZ_JBBMEK010000347.1:0-2819 GCF_040096555.1 Coprococcus intestinihominis
GAGAGTTCCTCCTTATTCTCTTTATTATACATGAATTCTTTGAGAATAAGGTGTCAACTTTATTTATACAACATCACTTATTTCGCCCTATGCCGGAATACTCCGCCGCTTCATCTATGGTCAGGTTACTTTTTTCCCAAATCGGAACTTGAATCTTTCTTTTTACTTCCTCAACAAATGCAGTTTCCACAAACAATCCTCCGTTCACTTATTCACTGGTTTTGAAATCACAACAAAATCAAATCCTCTGCGCTGATTGCAATAGCTGCAGGTGTCCTTTTCTGTCTGCGCAGGGTCCACCCGGCGCAAAAAATAAGCGCCTGCATTTCGGAAATTCTCCGCACAGACGCTGCAAAGGCTCATAACGAGCGCATCAGGAATATGATGTTTCAAATCAAGGCTGATTGCCAGGGCGCAATCCAGCCCGCTTAACTGCTCCTCATTCAAACGCCCCACATATCTTTCCAGGCGCTGTTTATCTATGGTGCGAATCTGCTCCAGCATGATGACGGATGGCCGGTCCAAACCGTTTTCCAATCCAACATAGTAATGTGTGGGCAGCTTTTCTTTCGTTTCCTTCCTGCTTGTGATGGCGGCGATAATGACCGTAGGGCTGTGCCGGTTGCCCACATTGTTCTGAATGATGACCACCGGACGGCAGCCCTCCTGTTCGGAGCCAACACCCCGATCCAGATCGGCAAAATATATATCGCCGCGCAGATATGTCCTGCTCATCTTCATTCTGTCCTCCTTTTGAAAATTCAGCGGTATGACCGCCTATGTAGTGCAAACCAATTTGTCCTCGACACCCCGGTCTGCTATTGGGAAGTCATCAAGGCGGCTGGCGGCTTACCAGCTCCACGGGAATCTCACCCCTCCGAGGATCACTCCGAGCTGCCCCCACTTGTTGCGACGGATCACGGTGCATACAGCGCGCCGCTTCAACGCTCGACTTTATGGCCGGGCAGGAGTATCGTTAGCCCCATTGCCTGTCATCGCCATGCCGGGGGCCGCCCGGCACTTAGGGCCTGCCGTTTCTCGCTCCATACCGGACAGGACAGACCTAAGACCTCAAAATTCAGATCGGTGGCGTCCTCGCTGTCTCCTGACCGGTATATCGTGGCGCAGCAGCTCATGTGGCTTATGCTCATCACAATAGCAATGGGAATGTGCCTGATGAATGGGTATTCAATTTTCAAGGAACATGGAGGCCAGAAAAAAAGCCCCTCACTTTCTTTGCCGTTAAGTGAGGGGCTTGCACACATTATTCCAAAACTTTTTTCAATTTTTTAAGGACACGCATTTTCCGGGTATGTACCGCATTATGATATACGCCCAATTCCTCCGCATATTCCCTTCCGTCTTGCCGTCGAAGAAGATGGCTTTAATCAGGGCCTTTTCGCTCTGGCTGAGCTGCTCTAACGCCTGGTATAGCTCCTGAATGGAAAGCCTGCGTAAAACAGCTTCCTCCACGCTTTCATACCGGTCAGCAAACTGTGCCGCCTGATCTTCCGCAAGCCTGTCCCGCGAATCCTCCCGGCTGGGGATCACTTTTACCACACGGCCTTCCTTGTCCAAAACGGTCCGTTCTGTTTTCAGGTCATTCTCAAAATATCGCATTTTCCGGTCGCCCTGCATATAGACGGCGTAGACTTCCTCTGATACCTCAATGAACTGCCCGCTGATCCATAACCTTTTTCTGTCAGCATCCACGCTGAGTACCTCCAATCATTCTGAATTTTTTTGAGAAATCCAGACCGATTGGAGGGCCGCGGCAATGCGGCAGAAGGCTTTTGTCACACTGATAGGGGCGCAGACAGCGCAAACAATTCCATTTTTCGACAAAAGAAAAGCGCACCCACGGTAAAGCAGGTGCGCGAAATTGGTGATTCTTGCCAGATATTAGAAACCGGGACGGGAATAAGCAAAACCCTGTCGAACAAAAAAATACCGCAATCCCCTCAAGGACTGCGGTATGTACGAGGCTGTTTCGTTGGTTTTTGTTCGGCGGGTTTGCTCCTGCCGCCATTCCAATCCGTTCCATAAATCCCCCTTACCGGGGAAAGAACGCTAAAACACCTCTTATTTCCCCACATGAATTTGTCAATGGGGAGATTATATTGTACAAAACAGTAGAATAACCTTAGATTAACAGTAGAAACGGCATAATATATCGCAAGTTGCGACAGGAAATAGGGCCAGAAAGTCGCATAAAATCAGACTTGGCCGGAATTTGGACAATCTTATCGGAAAAGCAGCGGCCTGATTTTTCAAGCCGCTGCTCCTTAAACCATACTATTTAGATTCCATGTCAAAACAATATCCGATCTCCCGGACACATCGTATCGTAAAAGGTGTATCCGGCGCTGCTTCATATAGCTTTTCCCGCAGATTGCGGATATGGCACCCTATGGTATTACTTTCATTGCCGAGTGGTTCCTCGCCCCATATCCTTTGATAAATCTGTTCATAGGTAAGGACACGGCCTTTATTTGCCACCAGCAGACATAGTAGGTCATATTCCTTTGCAGTCAGATTGATTTCCCGGCGGTTCCGGTATATCTTGCGACGATCCGGGTATATTTCCAGTCTCGGAAGGGATAACACATCTTCCTCATTAAAACGCAACTGTTCAAAGGCGGAATGATGTTTCAATACAGCCATCACTTCGTCAAAGACCGACGAATCCTGGTCATTGAATTCTATCACTAAAATGCGTCCGATGGTATCACCCCTTTCAAAGAAAAGGCGGTGGCAGGTTTTGCCCACCACCGCCAGATTGCTGTTTTATTCAGCCTTATCCTTTTTCCTCTTGCCAA